>JAXDMH010000647.1:0-13117 GCA_034666225.1 Myxococcales bacterium | reverse complement strand
GAACATCCGCTTGGGATCAATGGCCAGCAGCGCCCGTCGCGACGCCGCCGTGTACCCGCACTGCGAATCAAACAGGTCCCAGTACCCCGACGACAAACGGGTTAGCAGGGACAGCGCGACGTTGCCGAACAACCGCTGCGCCGGCATCTGGCGCCAGCAGCCGGGCCAGGCGAAACGGTTGCCTTTGCAATAGTCGGCCGCCCCCGTCACCACTGGCCCCAGCAGCCGCGGCAGATCGGCGGGATCCATCTGGCCGTCGCCGGCCATCACCACGGTGACGTCGACGCCCAGTTCCAGCGCGCGCTGATATCCGGACGCAATGGCCGCCCCCACGCCGCGATTTCGCGGATGGGCGATCACCACCAGGCCCCGGCGCCCCTCACCGTTGTTGGTTCGGCGTGCCAGTCGCTGCGCGATGCGCGCCGTTCCATCGGTGCTGGCGTCGTCGACCACGATGACGGTGTCAATGAACCCGGGAATTGATCGAATGCTGCTGGCCAATTTGTCCGCCTCGTTAAAGGCGGGAACGACGACGGCGACGGTGCGACCGCGAAACACGGGCCTTAATCAACAAACCGCCGTCGGGTTTGTCAAGGCGGGTCGACAACATGGGGGCTGGGGGTGCAGACTCTGTGATCTCGTAGTAGTGAGGTAAGCAGTGACGATCCCGTTTCCCGTTCCCACCGACGCTTCGACGACGACCCGACCGGTCAATCTGACCGTTCCCGAGCGGACCCAGCGAGTCGAGTCAAAGGACCTCTGGATCAAGAACCTGGGGTCGTGTCGGTACGAATCGCCGCTGGCGGTGCGCCTGAAACAGATGGTGCTGTCCGAACCGGGCAAGGCGGATCGCGTGCTGCTGGATGATCGGTCTTCGCGCCTGGGCAATTTGTCGCTGGCCGAGCAGCCCACGTTCGAGCTGGCCGGTCCGCGCAGCCGGATCTTCTTTCGTCCCGATCAACTGCGCGCCGGGATCGTCACCTGCGGGGGCCTCTGTCCCGGGATCAACAATGTCGTGCGCGGTTTGGTCCTGGAGCTGACCCACGCGTACGGCGTGCAGGAGATCTACGGCTTTCGTTATGGCTTTGAAGGCCTGGTGGCGCGTTACGGCCATCAACCGATGCGGCTGCGTCCCGAGATGGTGGCCACCATCCATCACCAGGGCGGCACCGTGATCGGCTCGTCGCGCGGCAGCCAGCCGGCCGAAGAGATGGTCGACACGCTGGAACGCATGGGGATCGGCGCGCTGTTCGTGATTGGCGGCGATGGGTCCTTGCGGGGCGCCACCAAGATCGTCGCCGAGGCAGAACGCCGCGGTCTGTCCATCGCTGTCATCGGCATCCCGAAGACCATCGACAACGACATCCACTTTATTGATCAGAGCTTCGGGTTCGAGACCGCGTTCGACGCCGCCGTGGAGGTCATTCGCAGCGCCCACGTGGAAGCCAATGGCGCCCGCAACGGCATCGGCCTGGTCAAGCTGATGGGACGGCATTCGGGCTTCATCGCCTGTTACGCGGCGCTGGCCTCGACCGACGCCAACTTTGTCCTGATCCCCGAGGTGCCGCTGTGCCTGGAAGGGGAGAACGGTTTTCTGCGCCACCTCGAGGAACGTCTGGCGCAGCGGTCTCACGCCGTCATCGTCGTCGCCGAAGGCGCCGGTCAAGACCTGTGCATTGACCCAGCGGTGACAGCGCCCAACGATCGTCCCATCACCGACGCCAGCGGCAACGTCCGCCTGAAAGACATCGGCATGGTGCTGCGGGATCGCATCACCCAGCATTTTCAGCAGCGGGGCATGGAGATCACGCTGAAGTACATCGATCCCAGCTATCAGATTCGCAGCGTCCCGGCCTCGCCGTCGGACAGCGTCTATTGCTGGAACATGGCCCGCAACGCCGTTCACGCGGCGATGGCCGGCAACACCGAGATGTTGATCGGCCGCTGGCATGGGCGGTTCGTTCACGTGCCGCTGCCCCTGGTCACCCGCTTTCGCAAGCAGGTCGACATCACCGCCGATCTCTGGATGTCGGTTCTGGAAGCGACCGGCCAGCCCGGGGTTTTCGGCTAGACCGCTGGAGCGATCCGCTTCGAATCAGCCGGCCTAGAACGGGTTGACCAGCTCGCGGTTTGTCGCGGCCGGGGCCCTGGGCTTTGTGGCGGGGTGGCGCTTGGCGTTCGCGTTCGCGGTCGCGTTCGATCGATCGGGCGTGGGCGCCGGGCGCTTGGGCGATGACGAGCGGTTGGACGGCTTTTCGGCCGTCTCGGGCTTCTCGGTTCGTTCGGGCTTTTCTGCTTTTGGCGACGGCGTCCGGGCTCTCGGTTCGTCCCGGGGAGCCGGCCTGTCACCGGCGTGCAGGTTGATGGACAGAGGCATGTCCGTGGAGATGAGCTGTTCATAAGGCTCGAAGCCCGGCTTTTTCAGGACGATCTTGACCGAGCTGGCGCCGTCGAGATCGATGGGCAGCGTCACGGGCGTGGCGGCGATGGGTCGCGCGCTGCCGTTCATGAAGATGTCCGCTCCCGATGGTTCCGATTTGATGAACACGTTGAATTTCTGCGCGCCCAGCGGCCGCGGCAGGGCGGCGCTGCTGCCGTTCTTGATCGACATCCCGGAGGCAGCCCAGATGATGCCACCGCCGATCATCGCCACCACAATCGCCGCGACCGGCACCACCCAGCGGCGGCGTTTCTTCTCCCCGGTTTTCGGGCTGTCGCCCTGCTGGGTCCAGAAGCTGTAAGTGTTGCGGGTGTTCGCCGACGGCGAAGCCACGGGCGGCACGGTCGGCGAACGTGCCGACGATGGAATGCCGGAGCCCGTGCTGCTGGTGGTCGTGGTGGGGCGGCTGACCACGGCGCCGGTCCCCTCGGTGGGGAACAGCTGGTGAAGCAGCTGCGCCAGGTGCGTCGGTTGAAAGCGCGCGTTGTGCACGACGTCGTCCAGAGCGTCGGCCATCTCCGAGGCATGCGCAAAGCGATCGTTCCGGTCGCGCGCCAGCGCCTTGAGGACGATGGCGTCCAGCTCGGGCGGGCAAAGCGGGTTCTGGTACGACGGGGGGGCCACGTCGCCCTTGCGCACGCGCTCGATGGTCTGCATGTCGTTGGCGCCCTTGAACAGGCGCCGGCCGGTCAGCACCTCGTGCAGGACGATGCCGCACGAAAAGATGTCGATGCGGTGGTCGACCTGGTCGCCCTCCGTCTGCTCGGGCGCCATATAGGCGTACTTGCCTTTCATGGTGCCGCTCTTGGTGGTCTCGGGGGCTTCGCCCAGCGCTTTGGCGATGCCGAAATCCAGCAGCTTCACGGCGCCCTCGTAGGACAGCATGATGTTCGACGGCGAAACGTCGCGGTGGATCATGCGCAACGGGCGGCCATTGTCGTCGACCAGATCGTGCGCGTAGGCCAGCGCGCGGCAGGCTTCACGTCCGATGTACGCCACCATCTCGGGGCGGGGGGGCGGCATGGTCTTCCAGATCGCGCGCATGGTCTCGGCCAGGTCGCGGCCGCGCACGTACTCCATGGAGATGAAGTACTCGCCTTCGACAGAACCCAGCTCGAAGATCTGCACGATGTTCGGGTGGCTGAGGCGCGCCGACAGCTTTGCTTCCTCGATGAACATCTTGATGAACGTCGGCTCGTCGGACAGATGGGGCAGGATGCGCTTGATGACGAAGACGCGTTCAAAGCCCTCCGGCCCTTGCACACGTCCCTTGTACACGTCGGCCATGCCGCCGCGGCCAATGCGCTCGAAGAGCGTGTATTTACCGAACTGAATCGGTTGAGGAAGTTGAACGGCCACGCCGATTTCTCGTTAGTGGGTGGATTGCAGGGGCCCTGAAAAGCCGTGAGCGCCCCGGTCTGCGGGGCGATCTATGATAGCGGCCCTGTGAATCGCTCGCAAATCGACCAGGAGCCCCGGCCGGTACGGGTCATCGCCGTGGCCGGGGTGGATCCCAGCGGTGGGGCGGGATTGCTGCGCGACGTTCTCACCGGGGCGGCGCTGTCGGTCGGGGTTGCCACTGTAGGGACCGGCTGGACCGAGCAGGAAGGGCGGTTGGGTCAGGGGGACGGGGAGGCCTTGCAGCCAGGCGTCCTTGGCATCGAGCCGCGCGATCCGGCCCGTGTGGAGGAGGCCCTGCGACGGGCGCTGGCCCGACACCCGGAAGCGGCGGTCAAGGTCGGCATGGTGCCGAACGCCGCCGTGGCCGCCGCCATCGTCAGCGCGCTGGACGGTGCGGGGTTCGCCGGCGCCATCGTCGTCGATCCCGTGCTGACCGCGTCCAGCGGTGGGGCTTTGTGGTCGGGGCGGATCGACCAGCTGCTGCCGCTGTTGCGGCGGGCCACGCTGGTCACGCCGAATGCCTCCGAGGCGGCAGTGCTGTCTGGACGACCCGTGGGCAGCGCCGAGGACGCCGTCGCCGCGGCCAGGGTGTTGCGCCAGCAGGGCGTAGCGGCGGTTCTGGTGAAAGGCGGCCACCTGGACGCTGGTGAGACGACGGTGACCGATCTGCTGGTGGACGGCGCCGGTGTCCACCGCATCGATCGCCCGCGGATACCGGGCGTCAGTCCACGCGGCACCGGCTGCGCTTTATCGACCGCCATTGCCGTTGAACTGGCGGGTGGGGCGTCGCTGGCGGTCGCCGTCGAGGCGGCCGGGCGGTGGCTGGCGGAGCGCATCGCCACCGCCATCGACGTCGGCGGACAGCGCTTCTTGCCGTAGAGCAGGGGCTAGGGGGCGACTTCGAGGCGGACCATCGGCGTTCGTTTGGTGGGCAGAAGGCCGAGCAGGTTGTTGGGATCGTTGTTGCGGATGTAACACTGTCCGGACGAGACCGCGCTGGACCACAGCGTCGGCTGACCAGCCGACTTCCGGATGCCCACCCAGACCACGCCTTTGAGCGGTTTGGCCTCCATCAAGTCCTCGACCACCCAGCGGCCGTCGCGGCCGTCGGAGAGATCCTGTTTGTCCAGCTCGCGGGTGATGGAGAGGATCGCCTCGCCGGGCGTCTCCAGAGGCGTGCTGTCGTAGATGGTGATCTCCAGGCTGCCGGGAGCCTCGGCCTGCAGACGCAAGCGCAGCGGCCGATGTTCGCCGGCAGGAAGCTCGAACCGGGTGATGCTCTCGTAGGTCTGGCTGGGAAAGGCCACGGTGCCGGTGCTGTGGCTGTCATCGTAGGCCAGCACCAGCTCGCGACCTTTGCCTCCGATGGTCTTCGTCGTGCCGCACCCGGCCGCGGCCAGGGCGGCTGCTGCGACGACAAATGCCGCGACGCCAGCAAGGGAAGGCGACCTCGATGAACGCGCAATCACAGCGGCCGTGTTCATCGACATTTTTCGGCGTTTCTGTACATGGCTGTCTGTACGTATTTGTTAGTATCCGCGCGCCTATGTCCAGCATCGGAATCGCCGCCGTCGGAGCGGGGGCCTGGGGCAGCCAGGTGGTCCGCGCCCTGGCGGCGACCCCGGGGGCGCGCCTGCGCTGGGTGTGCGACCGAAACCCGGCGCATCTGACCCGCCTGGAAGGTCTTTACCCGGGCGTGCGGCTGACCCCGTCGTTTGACGAGCTCCTGCAAGACCACCAGGTCGATGCCCTGGTGGTGGCGGCGGAACCGCGGAACCATCACCATCTGGCCCGGCAGGCCCTGCAGGCATCTCGCCACGTCCTGGTGGAAAAGCCGCTGGCGCTTTCGGCCGACGATGCCGCCGATCTGTGCACGCTGGCCGAGCGCGCCCAGCGGACGCTGATGGTCGGTCACCTCCTTCTTTATGACCCAGCATTGGCGGTGGCCCGGCAGGCCATCGATTCGGGCGAGCTGGGTGACGTCCTGACCTTGCACAGCCAGCGCACCAACCTGGGGACGGTCCGCCAGGACGAGAACGCCTGGTGGTCGCTGGGCCCGCACGACGTCGCCGTTGCTTTGCATCTGCTTGGTGAATCGCCGACCGAGATCAGCGCCACCGCCGGCTGTTTCCTGCAGCGCGGGCGCGGCGTCGAAGACCTGGCGTTCGCCACGCTCCGCTTTCCCGGCGGGCGTCTGGCGCACATCCACGTCTCGTGGCTGGATCCGCTGAGGCGGCGCACCCTGACGGTGGTGGGCAGCAAAAAAATGCTGACCTTCGAAGAATCGGCCAGCGAGCAGCGGATCAAGATCTTCGATCGGCGCGCCCTCACCAACGTCAACGGTGACGATCAGGCGTCCGCCGCCCAGGTGGCGGTGCACAAGGGTGACGTCCATGTTCCGGTTCTGCCGCCGGGCGATCCACTGCTGACCCAGTGCGCGCACTTCGTCGACTGCGTGCGCACCGGATCGCGCCCGCTCACCGACGGGGCCCACGGACTGGCGGTGGTGCGCGTCCTGGAAGCCGGCCAACATTCCATCCGCGCCGGCGGGGCTCCCACGCCCGTCGCATGACGTTTTGGGCGCACCCCACTTGCGTCATCGACCAGCCGGCCACCATCGGCGAAGGGACGAAGATCTGGCATTTTTCCCACGTGATGGCCGGCGCGCGCATCGGCGACGGCTGTTCGCTGGGACAGAACGTCTTCGTCAGCAGCGGGGCCGTGGTGGGCGATCGTTGCAAGATCCAGAACAACGTTTCGATCTATGACGGCGTGGTGCTGGCCGACGACGTGTTCGTCGGTCCGTCGGCGGTGTTCACCAACGTGACGACGCCGCGTGCCTCCGTGCCGCGCCGGCACCAGTTCGAGCCGACCAGGATCGAGCGGGGGGCCAGCATCGGCGCCAACGCCACCATCCTGTGCGGGCACAGCGTCGGGGCGCACGCCCTGGTCGCCGCCGGCGCCGTGGTCACGCGGGACGTGGCGGCCTACGCGCTGGTGGGCGGCGTTCCCGCGCGCCGGGTCGGTTGGATCTGTCGCTGTGGCGTCACGTTGCCGCGCGGTCGAGGGCGCTTGCTGACCTGTCCCGATTGCGGCGACCGTTACCGCCGAGCGGGCAAGGGCGTCGCCGAATTGTTGCTGCCGGCGCCCAAGTGACGGCGCTGAACCAAGATCAGCAAAATCAGCAAGACGACAAAGATGCGAACGCTTCTTCTTGACGGCGCAGCTCAGCTCTCGCCGCGGCGAGCGTCACGGCGGCGAAGCGCACCCGATCGCCGGGCCACAGCTGCGCCGCCTTGGGCAGATCGGCGGCAATGACGTGTCCCAGGACCGGATAGCCGCCCACGGTCTGGCGATCGGCCATCAGCAGGATCGGCTGGCCGTCCGGTGGAAGTTGCAACGTCCCGGGCGCGATCGGCTCCGAAAGCAGCGTGCCGGCCGCGGTGTCTGCCAGCAAGGGCCCGCCCGCGCGCTGCAGCCGAAACCCGACGCGATTGGCTTGTGGGGTGACCCGATACGTTGCCTCGGTGAATGAGGCGGCGTTCGTGATGGCCAATGGCAGGGCGATGAAGCGCAGCACGAAGGGATCGGTGTAGGCCGCGGCCAGCACCGCCGGCGGCGAGTCATCAGGAGTCAGGCGTCTGGCTGACGCTGGCGCGTTCGCGATCGGCACCGCATCACCGGCGCGCAGGGGGCGACCCTGCCAGCCCCCCAGTTGATTGGCCACGTCGGTGGCAGCGCTGGCGAATGTGCGCGGCACGGCGAATCCACCCGCCACGGCGACGATGGCGCGGGCGCCAGCGCGGCGTCGCGGGAAGGTCAACGTCTCACCGTCGCTGACCAGCTGGGCGTGGCCCATTGGCAATGCGCGGGCGTGCCCGGCGCCGTCGGTGATGGTGGCGTCCAGATCGGCGCCGGCCACGGCCACCAAGCGTGGTGGCTCGTCCGGCAGCGACACGGTGAGCGCGGCCCCCGGTCCGGTCAGTTCCAGGACGGCGGCAGCCGGGTCATTGCTCACCAGCGCGTTGGCGGTGCGGGCGGCCAGCGCGTCCATTGCCCCCGACGCCGGCACGCCGAAGCGGGCCCACCCGGTGCGGCCCAGGTCCTGGACGGTGGTCAGGATTCCCGCGCGTCGGATGATGAGCATCGCCACGGCACTGCCCTCACGTTTGATCGATCGTCGCGCCCAGCGCCTGTCGTTTGACACCCGCGCGCTCCAGCGCCTGCGCCAGGTCGCGGGCAAAGGCCAGCGCGTTCGGGGCGTCGCCGTGCAGGCAAATGGTGTCGGCGTGCAAGGCCAGCCGGCTGCCGTCGGTGGCTTCCACGGTTCCCTCGCGCAGGAGGTGCACCATGCGCCGGGCCGCCTCTGCGGCATCGGCGACGAAGGCGTCTGCGGTATCGCGCGGCGTGAGCTGCCCGTCGGGCGCGTAGGTGCGATCGGCGAAGACCTCGGCGGCGAAGGGCAGCCCGTGCCTGGCGGCCGCCGCCGCCAGCTGGGAGCCGGGGGGGCCGACGATGATCAACTGACCGGGCAGGCGGGCCACGGCGGCAACGGCCGCCTCGGCCACTGTCTCCGAGCGGGCAGCTGTGTTGTAAAGCGCCCCGTGCAGCTTGACGTGTTGCAGGCGCGCCCCGGCGGCGCCGACAAACGCGTTCAGCGCGCCAACCTGATAGATGACGATGTCGCCGATCTCCTCTGCGGAGAGCTTCATCTCGCGGCGGCCAAAGCCCTGCAGGTCGGGATAGCCAGGGTGGGCCCCGATGGCGACGCCGCGCGCGACGGCGGCCGCCACGGTGCGCCGCATCGTGCCGGCATCGCCGGCGTGAAAGCCGCAGGCCACGCTGATCGACGTGGCGAATTCCATGATGGCCTCGTCATCGCCCAGCCGGTAGCGACCAAAGCCTTCGCCGACGTCGCAGTTGAGATCAATGTGCATGGGGGCTGTCCTGCCAGCGCGTGAATTCGTCGCCGCCGATGGGGACAAACCGCACGCCGTCACCGGCGGCCAGGCGGAACGGTTGCGGCGCCGCCACGTCAAAGAGGCGCCACGGTGTTCGTCCGATGATGCGCCATCCGCCGGGACCGGCGTTCGGATAGATCCCGGTCTGCCGCCCGGCGATGCCAACGGAACCGGCGGCCACATTTGCCCGCGGCGTGGACAGGCGCGGCACGGCGATGCGCTGGTCGACGGTGCCGAGAAAAGGAAAACCGGGACGAAACCCCAGCATGTAGACCCGGTACTCGGGCGCGGCGTGGCGCTGAACGATCTCGTCGACGGACAGTCGGCAGCTGGCCGCCACGTCGGCCAGGTCGGGTCCGAAGTCAGGCTGGTAGCAGATCGGAATTTCCACCAGGCGGGGCGGTCGTTCGAATTCTATCGCGGTCGCTGCGGCAGTGGCCGCCGCCGCCAGTCGATCGCGCACGAACGAATCGACGTCCGCCGGCGCCGCGGTGACGGGATCGAACTGGATCAGGACGGCGCAATAACTGGGAATACAGTCGACCAACCAGGCCGGTGCTGCCTGACGGACGGCGGCGGTCAGCGCCTGCACGCCGGCGTTGGTCGCCGGATCGATCTGTCGCCCCAACCTGACCATGATCGCCTGATCGCCCCAAGGTTCGAGCTGCGCGGTCGCAAAGGCCGTCGTCATCGTCGTCGAGGACCTAGCCGGCGAAGAATCCGCGAACGTCCGTGCAGATGCGGTCGACGGCGTCGTCGGCCAGCTCGGGATAGATGGGCAACGCCAGCACCTCGGCGCAGGCCCGTTCGGCGTTGGGGAAATGACCTATGCGGTGGCCCAGCGGCGCAAAGCACGGCTGCAGGTGCAGCGGCTCGGGATAATAGATCGCGGTGGCGATCTGTCGGGCGGCCAGATAGCGGGCCAGGGCGTCGCGCCTTCCGCCGCCCACGCGGATGACGAATTGATTCCAGACGCACCCCGGATCCTCCGGAGGCAGTCCCACCGCCACACCGGCCAGCTGGGCGATGTACCGCGCCGCCAGCTGACGACGGCGTTCGGTCCAGAAAAACAGCCGCGGCAGCTTGACCCTCAGGGCCGCTGCCTGGATCTCGTCCAGGCGAAAGTTTCCGCCGACCACCTGATGGTGATACTTCGGCGACGCGCCTTGCATGCGCAGGACACGCAGCCGGTCGCCGAGCGCGCCGTCCCCGGTCAGCACCATGCCTCCGTCGCCCAGCGCGCCCAGATTCTTCGATGGGAAAAATGACAGCGCAGCGGCGCGCCCGATGGTTCCCACGCGTCGGCCCCAGCGGCTGCCGTCCGCGCACGCGCCGATCGCCTGAGCGGCGTCTTCGATCAGCGGAATGCGCGCCGCGGCGCAGGCCTGTTCAATCATCGTTGTGCGCGCCACCCGTCCAAACAGGTGCACGGTCAGCACCGCCTTGGTCCGCGGACCGACGCGGTTGGCGGCGCCGGCATCGTCCTGGGTGTGCGTCCCGTCGTCTATATCGACGAAGATCGGGGACGCTCCCAGGCGGGCGATCGCCCCCGCCGAGGCGAAGAACGAAAACGGCGTGGTGACCACTTCGTCGCCGGGGCCGATTCCCAGCGCCATCAGCACGGTCAGCAGCGCATCGGTTCCCGACGAGACACCGACGGCGTGCATGACCCCCAGCGCGCTGGCTGCCTCCCGTTCAAAGTGGGCGACCTCCGGGCCGGCCACGAAGTGGCCAGAGCGAAGAACCCGGGCGACGGCGGCGGCCAGTTCCTCTTCGAGCGGTCGGTGATGCCCGACGAGATCCTGGAAAGGAATGTCTGTCTTCGTTGCGGCAGCGGGCATGTTCGGTGACCGATTGGATTGGGCATCATACTGCTTTGCCGTGACGCGATAGCGCCGACGTGACGATTTCCCGGTAACCTGTGCGCGGGGAACGGAACGGAGGAACCGAACGAACGATGGCCAACATCGAGCACGAGATGCTGCGCAGCCTGCTGCAGTGCCTGGCGGATGAAGGCACCAATGCGGGACTCCCGGCGGTGGATCGCTTCTACGATGATCACCTGATCTTGGTGGCGCGCGCCCATCGCCTGTCCGCCCTCCTGGGGGCGCTGCGTCCCAAGGGGATTCCCGTCAATCTGGCGGAACGCTTTCGCCGCGACCATGTGGCCACCCTGGCGCGCAATCTCCTCTTGCGCCGGACGCTGGTGGATTGCCTGCGCGTTCTGGGCGACTGCGGGATCGAGACCATCGTGCTCAAGGGCATGGAATACGAAGAGCGCCTTTACGGGCGCATCGGTGCGCGCCCGACCAGCGACCTTGACGTGCTGATTCCCGAACAGCATCGCCGCGCCGCCTTTCAGGCCTTGCGCGCCGCCGGCTGGAGCCCGGTGGCTGCGGCACCCGGATTCGACGAGGCCGACTATCACGAAGTGGAATGGAAGCGGGCCGGCGTCTTTCTCGATCTGCACTTTGCCTTGGCGCCGCTTCCGCGCTGCGGGATCGATTACCAGGCTGTGTGGCGCGACAAGGTGCCGTTGGTGGTCGAGGGCCAGGCGGCCTTTCGGCTCAGCGATGCCCATGACGCCGTCTATCACGTGCTGCACATGGCGATTCACCACTTTGACGTGCCGGGCGTCTACCTGGTGGATCTGACCCGCATGATCGCCACCGACGCCCAGCGCGTCGCCGCCGAAGAGGTGGCCTCGCAATGGCGCTGTTTTCGCCCATGGCGGACCAGTCTCTTGCTGACGGCGGCGTTTCTGCCCTGGTGGCCGGCCGCCGCGACAGTCCAACGATTTCAACCCGATTCCGTCGCGGCGCGCGTGATCGATCATTTCGGAACCGTCACTGGCGTGTCCCGCGTCGAACAGCTGCGGCGCAAGCTGGAGCACTTCGACGCCACACCCGACGCCGCCCGTTACTTGCTGGTCCAGGGGCGGCGCATCGTGCGCGAGGCGGCGCTGAGGTGGTTTAGCCGACGACCGCCCGAAGAGCGACTGGGATTTCCCAAGCCCTGAGGCGGGTTCCTTGAACGCCGAGAAACGCTGCGAAGGGAGCTTTTTCACGCATTGAATCGAGGGATTCCGGTTCGCGGTCCAGGCCGTCCCAGGTTGCGAAGAGCGGGTCCGTCATATACCGTGAACCCGTGGAAACGACAGGTGAGCAAGCGGCAAGCGATCAAGGAGCGTCCGGCGCGCCAGAGGTCGCGGGTGGTGACAATAAAATCGATCTGCGCATCTATTGGCGCACCATCCGCAAGCGGTGGCCGATCATTGCTCTGGCCGCGATCCTGACCGCGGGTGGCGCGTTCATCTGGACCTATCGGCAACCAAAGGTCTACGAAGCGAGCTCGATGCTGGTCATCGACAGCATGGCTCCCCAGGTTCTGCAGGGGGTCAAAGACGTCGTCGAGATGGGAACCGGAACCTTCTGGGGCAACAAGGAATTTTTCGAGACGCAGTATCGAATCATTCAGTCCACCGCCGTCATGAAAGGCGTGGTCGAGAAGCTGGGTCTGCAAAACGATCCCGCCTATCGAGGACCGAACGGCAAGGCTGACGTCCTTGATATCGCGCGCTCCCTGCTGCCCCAGGTCCAGCTGAAGCCGGTCAAGGAGTCGCGCCTGGCCCAGATCATTGTTTCCGATCTGAAACCGGAACGCGCCGTCCTGCTCGCCAACGCGCTGGCTGATGCGTACCTGGAGTACAACCTCGACAACAAGCTCGAAGGCGCCCGGACAGCCACGGCCTGGCTGGGCGAGCAAGCGGCTGACTTGCGCAAGCGGTTGCAACAATCCGAGTTGGCCCTCTACGAGTACAAGAAGAACCGCAACCTTCTCGCCGTCGGTCTCGACGAGAAGATGAACATGATTAGCAGCACCTTGCAGCTCGTGAATCAGCGCTTGTCCCAGGTTCGCCTGGCACGGGTCGAGCTCGAGTCAACCCGAAAGCTGATCCTGGCGGCTCGCAACAACCCTGAAGAGAAGGCCAGCATTCCGGAGATTCAGAAGAGCCCGATCATCCAACGCATCAAGGAAAGCTTCGTCACGCTGAACAAGGAGAAGGGCGACCTCACCAGCAAGTACGGCGAGGAGCATCCCCGGATCAAGGCACTGGAAAGCCAGCTGACCTCACTGCGCAAGCTGTGGGAGGCGGAGATAGACGAGGTTCTGGCCACGTTCGAAAAGGGATACCGCGCCACCGTTGATACAGAGCAGGCGCTTGAGCGGATGATGGAGAACGAGAAGAAGGAAGCCATCGAGCTGTCCAAGATCGAGGTTGAGTACAAGCCTCTCGGCCGCGTCGCCGCAGAGA
>JAXDMH010000646.1:0-7954 GCA_034666225.1 Myxococcales bacterium | reverse complement strand
TAGATGTGGCCAGCGCCCGGAATCAACATCGACAGCAGCACGGCCGTGACTGGATTGTGCTTGGGCCGCAGCGACACCAGAAACGAATCGCCGATCGAGATCGCCGGCGGGCCCACGGTCAACGCGTTGCCGCCGTTGACGTTGGTCAAGGGTTTGCGGCCCGGGTAGACATATTCAACGACGCCCGCGGAACCGGTCCGCACCAGCATCGTTCCCTGTTCCACCATGCGGGCCAGATGGCGCTCGGCCGTTCGTACCGAGATCCGACCCAGGTAGGCGACGTGGGCCGCGGTGATCGGGACATCGGTCTCGAACAGCACCTTTAGAACAAGCTGTTCGAACTCCTCAAAGTCCATGCGACCAACCAAGACTAGCATACGTCCGGCGCGCCACATTTGGCGAGTGTGATGTCGGCGAATCATGCCGGCAGGTCTCTGAAATCGATACGGCCTTCACCAGGGCTTTATGTAGTCCGGATCGGCGCTGAGCCGCAGGGATGACAACGCAAAGCATGCGCAGGCGATGAGGGCCAGCAACATCACGGTGCCAATGAAATTGGCGAGCCGGGTGCGGCGAAGCAGCCGGGAGATGTTTTGTCGTTCGCGGACGGCGAAAGGAACATCTTCCACGCGTCGCGCATGGGCGACCGGGGACTTGATGCTTTTCGTGGCGCTCATGATTGTGGACATCGGATGGTCCCGGCGTCCGCTTAACAGGAAGCTGGTGCCAAATCCTCGCCGCCGTGGGTCAAGGCCCGGCGACGGTCGTGGCCGGAGCGTAGGCCAGGGCCCAGGATCTGCTCAGGAAATGTGCGTTTGCCGACCACCAGTTAGCCGATGACGACCACCGAGGCCGAACTCGGAGATGCCGCTGCTGAAGGTGAACCGCCTCGACATTGCCGAACGAGAACGACTGATTGGTCAGCGACGCCATCTCGGTCAGCACCTGGCGCACAAACGGGCCGTCGTTCTTGAACGGACCCAGTTCGTCCCCGCTCGCCGCCGTAGTTGACATAATATATCTTATCGGACAAATGCCTGGCACAGCGGGCTTGGCCTAGAACGTCCCCATGAATCCCCAGGACGGCGCGATCACCACGCCCGACAGATCGTATTCGTCGCCGAACGCGGTCACGTGACCGAAGGCGTCCAGCACGGACAGCTCGGCGACGAAGTGAATCCAGCGGTAGCCCAGGGCCAAGCCCACAAAGCCGCCGGCGTGATACAGCGTCGTCGAGATGTCTTCCTGATCGCCGCCAAGGCGCCTGGTGTCGATGTGCGTTCGCAGCGGGCTGGCCATTCCTTTCGCGCCGACCCAAAACTTTCCCCATTCTCCCCATTCGGTTCCCAGCTGCCCGAACAGCTGGCCGTCCAGGCGCCGCGTCTCGCTGATCTTCACCCAGTCGGCGATGTCGTCGGCGTACGCGGCGAAGGTCTGGCCAGAATTGTAGGCGGCGCGCAGCCCCAGCGCCGCGAACCAGGTACCGACGTCGAACCCGCGCCGCAGCGACAGCGCATAAATGCCGCTGCCAACGCGCGCCTGCAGGTCATAGCGATAGCCCAGGCCCACCGCCAGATCGACGTGGGCACCGTAACCGGGTCCGGTCAGAGCAATGGCCGCCGCTGCCGCGGTCAGATCGCGGCGCTCTTGCTGGGTCAACATGCGATCGCCGGCGGCGGCCGCCGCCTTTCTGCCGGCGTCGTACACACCGTTCACCGCCCGGGTCGGGATGACGATGTCGTTCACCTCGGCCAGCTGCATCTCGCCCCCGCGCAACACGCGCGCCGAGCGGGTCTCGGACACGTTGATCGCGCATCCCGACAGCGCCAGCGTCGCGGCCGCAACCGACGCCATCACCGCCAGCGTCACCCCGCGCCCACTCATATGTCCTCTCCGATCGGCGCGCCTGGCGGCGCCACCAGAACCAGCGGCGGCAGCTCGGCAGGCCGCCCGTCCACGTGCAGGCCGTCCAGGGCCACCGTCAGCGTCGGCTGTCGTCGCAGATCCCTCCCGTACTGCCGGAAAGCGACAGCGATGTCCAGGGAGGCGCCCGGCGCCAGCGCCGGCTTGTCACGGCCGTTCATCCAGCCGACGCGTTCAAGCAGCCCGCGCGTCTGGTCATAGGCGCGGCCAAAAAAGTTGGTCTTGCCGACGACGGTGGTTCCGTCGGGCAGACGCAGGGTGAACGTGTCAGCGTCGATCGTCAGCGGCGCGCTGGATTTGTTCCTGACCGTGAAGCGAATGGTGGCGGACTTCAGCGCCACGTCGGCTCGCTGGGGCAACACCTCCAGCCGTTCGCTGGCCACCGGCGCAGCGTTGAATTGCCAGGTGCGCTTCATGGCCGCACAGCCGGCCGTCAACAACAAAGCGCAGGTCACAAGGACCATCGATTCGCCGAACCATCGTCCGTTCATCGCGCGACCCTACCGGAGGCCGGCGCGCACTGTCACGTAACGGGGATCACATTCCAGCGAGAGAACGACTCGTTCACAGAAGCGGGCTGGTCTTTATTATGGTGAGATCCAGCTGTTGCCGTTCTTCGTGCATCCCGCCATTTCCGATGCCGCCATACCCTTGTAGAACCAGAATGTCGTCGACACGGTGATGGGACCCACCGTCTGGGTCATCCGACAGCCGCCGTCAGCGCCGGCGCGCGGACACATCGCGGACGACACACCACCGCCGTTTGTGCAATCCTGATTGGCGGCTGCCAAGCCTCCAGCGGCGGGATGGTTCGTGGACGTCTCGAAGCATTGCTGGGTCGAGCCACTGTTGGTCGTACAGGCCACCGTGGATTCGGTTTCCCCTCCGCAACCACCACCGGTCACGACCACTAGGCCAAGCCACCCGAAGATCATCGTCCTCGTCAAAGTGCGTAAAATCACTTTGTTACTCCCAATTGTGTTCGGGCAACCTAGCGGTCTTCCTTCGTCACCGGCTACGCACCGGCACACAGCGTCTGAAGCGCATTGGAGACGCAGCCCGATGTACACGCCGCCGTTGCGCGCTTGCAACGGCAAGACGCAGTGCCGTCGGTACAGTCGGTGGCAACGTCGACACAAATTTCGCTGGGACCGCCATCCGCAGCTCCAGGCGGCAGAAGAAGACAGTACTGGTCCGGCGTGCACCTCGTCCGCCCACAGTCGCTGCCGCAGTCCTTCGGGCATCCGCACGGCAACTCCCAGTCCTCACACACGCCGTTTCCGCAGCGCGCACACATCCATTGGTCCAGGCCGATGTTGCAGCTCAGGATGCCGGCGTGGGACGGTAATGGCGGCCCGGATCCGCTGTGTACGGCCACCAGGCCTGGGCAGCAATCGGTCCCGAAGGGGCCAAAGGTTGGCTCACCCTCGCGGACACATGGCGCCGTCTCTGCTTCGGTCGCGTAATCGCCCGACGCCGGATGGTCCCACGCCAGATCGTTCGCTGCCAAAACATCAGCCGGCACATCGCCCGCCAGAAGCATGTCACCTGGCTCGGCCCTCTCGACCGCTGCGTCCGACGACGGGTGCACTGAAGGATCGTGGCCGCATCCAAGCAGCGTTCCCAGCACCGCCGCCAGCAGCCACGACCCACATTGAGCGTCCATCTCGCATACTGCGCAGCAAACGACGCACCAAATTGAAAGTCGCGCCATCACGCAGCTTTCACACGAGCGCCGCGACCAGATCGGGACAAGACGATCATGGCGCGGCCCGGCTGAGAGCCGCCGTCAGTGCGGGTGCCAGCATCACCTTTCCACTAGAATGCCCAGCCATGGCCGATGATCCCAAGCGTCCGTCGCGCCGTTTGCGGAGCGCGGCCTGGTTCGATGCTCCGGGACGCGAAGGCATCCTGCACCGAAGCTGGATGAAGAATCAGGGCTGGCCTGACGACGTCTTTGAAGACCGGCCGGTGATCGGCATCTGCAACACCTTCTCCGAGCTGACCCCGTGCAATGCCCATTTCCGTACGCTGGCCGATCGGGTCAAACGCGGCGTGTGGGAGTCTGGCGGGTTCCCGCTGGAATTTCCGGTGATGAGCCTGGGTGAAAGCTTGATGCGGCCGTCGACCATGTTGTTTCGCAACCTGGTCAGCATGGACGTGGAGGAATCCATCCGGGCCAACCCTCTGGACGGCGTCGTCCTGCTGGTGGGTTGCGACAAGACCACGCCGGCGCTGATGATGGGCGCGGCGAGTTGCGATCTGCCGACCATCGTTCTGTCGGGCGGGCCCATGTTGAACGGCAAGTTTCGCGGCCGCGACATGGGGTCCGGCACCATGCTGTGGCAGATCAGCGATCAGCTGAAGACCGGCGAGATCACCGAGGCTGACGCGCGCGCCGCCGAGGTGTGCATGGCGCGGTCGGCGGGTTCCTGCATGAGCATGGGCACGGCGTCGACGATGGCCTCGCTGGTCGAGGCGCTGGGCGCCGCCCTGCCCGACAACGCGGCCATCCCGGCGGTCGATGCCCGGCGCAACCGGCAGGCGCACCTGACCGGCCGGCGCATCGTCGAGATGGTCAAAGAAGATCTGCGCCTGTCGCAGATCCTCACGCGCCAGGCCTTCGAGAACGCCATCATCACCAATGCCGCCATCGGCGGGTCGACCAACGCGGTGGTGCACCTGCTGGCCATTGCCGGCCGCATCGGCGTGCCGCTGAGCCTGGCCGACTGGGATCGCCTTGGCCGCGACGTGCCCTGCCTTCTCAATCTGATGCCTTCCGGCCGCTATCTGATGGAGGACTTTTATTACGCGGGCGGATTGCCGGCGCTGCTGCGCGAACTGGGACCACGCCTGCATCGAGACGCGCTGACGGTCAACGGACGGACGCTGTGGCAGAACGTGGCGGAAGCGCCGTGCTGGAACCGCGACGTGATCTTTGCTGCCGACAAGCCGTTCAAGGCCCAGGGCGGCATCGCCGTGCTGACCGGCAATCTGGCGCCGAACGGCGCCGTGCTGAAGCCGTCGGCGGCCACACCGGCGCTGATGAAGCACCGCGGGCCGGCCGTGGTCTTCGAGGACATGGACGACTACAACCGCCGCATCGACGATCCCGATCTGGAAGTCACGGCGGATTCAGTGCTGGTGCTCAAGAACTGCGGCCCGCGCGGATATCCTGGCTTTCCCGAGGTGGGCATGATGTCGGTGCCCAAGAAGTTGCTGGAGCGCGGGGTGAAGGACATCGTCCGCATCTCCGACGCCCGCATGAGCGGCACCTCTTACGGCACGGTCGTCCTGCACGTGGCGCCGGAGGCCGCCGTGGGCGGAACCCTGGCGCTGGTGCAGAACGGCGACATCATCGAACTGGACGTCGAGGGCCGACGTCTGCAACTGGAGGTCAGCGAGGACGAACTGGCCCGCCGGCGCGCCCTCTTCGTACCGCGCCCGGCGCCCGAGCCGCGCGGCTACGTCAAGCTTTACGTCGAGCACGTCCTGCAAGCCGACCGCGGCGTCGATCTGGACTTCCTGGTCGGCAGCAGCGGCGCCCGCGTGTATCCCGGCAACCATTGACCGCCGGTGCGACCGCCTAGCGCGGGGTGACCGTGCCTGGGACGCGCGCGCGCAGCTTCCACACCAGGGTCAGCGCTTCGAAGAAGATCGAACCGGCCATCTTGGAATCCCCGACGCGGCGGTCGACAAAGCGGATGGGAACCTCGACGACGCGCAGGCCAGCCTGCAGCGTTCGGTACGTCATCTCGATCTGAAAACCGTATCCCCTGGCGTTCACCGCATCCAGGTCCAGCTTGCCCAGCGTCGACAGCTTCCAGGCCTTGAACCCGGCCGTCAGGTCGCGAATGCCGATGCCCAGCACCATGCGCGCGTACAGGCCGCCGCCGCGGCTGATCAACTGGCGCCCCAGGCCCCAGTTCTCGGTGCCGCCGCCCGACACGTAACGGGATCCCACCGCCAGGTCTGCCCCGTGGTCCAGGGCGGTCAGCAGACGGGGAACATCTTTGGGGTCGTGGGAGAAATCGGCGTCCATCTGCACCACGCGGCGCCAGCGGGTGCCCGCTGCCAGGGCCAACCGGAAAGCCGCCAGGTAGGCGGCGCCCAATCCCTCTTTGCCGGCGCGATGAAGCACCTCGACCTGCCGATCGCGGGCGGCCATCTCGTCGGCCAGCGCGCCGGTTCCGTCGGGCGAGTTGTCGTCGACGACCAGCACCGTCGCGCCGGGTACGACGGCCCGAACGGCGGGGACAATCGTGGGCAAGCAGTCACGCTCGTTATAGGTAGGAATAACTATCAGGGTGTCGTCAGACATGGGACGTGCAGGCGTTTATACACGACGCCGGCCGTACCAGGCGCAATGCGGCGCCAATTGGTCAAGGGAATCCACACATCGGCCGATGTCCTCCTCCGTGGGAAATCTGCCTCAGAGCGCCAGCGTTGCGCTGGTGAGCGACGGTCGGCCTCGGTTCGATGAGTCCGCCACCGAGCGCGCCGCATCCGAGCGCGAACGGTTTGGTCGCATGGTTGGGCGTTCGAACGCCATGATGAGCGTCTTTGACGTGCTGGGCAAAGCGTCGTTCAGCGACGCCACCATCCTGCTGGAAGGCGAAACCGGCACCGGCAAGGAAGTATCGGCAGAAGCCATTCACCGCGGCAGCCGCCGGCGCGACAAGCCGTTTCTGGTCGTCGACTGCGGCGCCATGCCTCCCCAGTTGCTGGAGAGCGAGCTGTTCGGTCACGAGCGCGGCTCCTTCACCGGCGCCGTGGCCGCCCGCCAGGGCGTCTTCGAGGCGGCCAACGGTGGCACCGTGTTCCTGGACGAAATCGGCGAATTGAACATCGAGCTGCAGCCCAAGCTGCTGCGCGTCCTGGAGCGTCGCGAGGTTCGCCGCGTCGGCACCAACAATTACGTCCCGGTCAACGTCCGCCTCATCGCCGCCACCAACCGCAGCCTGCGCGATCAGGTCGCCGCGGCCAAGTTTCGTTCGGATCTCTATTACCGCCTGGCCGTCGTCGAAGTGAAGCTGCCGCCCCTGCGCGAGCGCGTCTCCGACCTGCCCTTGCTGGTCGAGCACGTCACGCGCAACCTGGGCCCCATCGATGACCAGACGGCCACGGTGATCCGCTCTGACGAATTCCTGTCGGCGCTGGTTCATCACACCTGGCCCGGCAACATCCGCGAGCTGCGCAACTACCTGGAGCGTTGCGTGGCCCTGCGCGACTTTTCGCCGCCGCAGTCGTTCGTGACCGCCACCTCCCCCAGCCCTGAAGCGGCCGTCAACGTCGGACAGCCGCTGCGTGAGGCGCGCGAGGGTTGGGTCAGCAGCTTTGAAAAGCGTTACCTGGAAGAGCTGCTGCGCGTCCACGAGAACCGCGTCAGCGCCGCCGCCCGCGCCGCCGGCGTCGATCGGATCTATTTCTACCGCCTGCTCTGGAAGCACGGCCTGCGGACGCGCGAATCGACCGTCCGCGACAGCGAAGAGCATCCGTCCTAGGGAACGCCCATGCCGGCGCTGCCTCTTCCGCTGCCCGACCAGACGCCGCTGCCCGTCGACACCAAGAATTGGCAACCGCACGCCGTGCCCGCCGCCGAACGCGAGGCCACACCGCGCGCCATCCTGGTCGGCTGCGCCATCGGCGCAGTGCTGGCCGCCGGTAACGTCTACACCGGCCTCAAGACCTCGTTCATCGACGGCGGCAGCATCACGGCAGCGCTGCTGAGCTTCACGTTCTTCACCACGTTCAAGCGGCTGGCCCGCCGTCCTTACACCGCCCTCGAGAACAACATCACGCAGACCACGGCCGCATCGGCGGCCATCATGGGGTTCGTGCTGGGCGTCTGCGGGCCAATCCCGGCGCTGTCGCTGATGGGCCAGGAATTTCCCGCCTGGACGCTGGGCGCCTGGGGCATTGGCCTGGGCCTGCTGGGAATTCTCATCGCGGGGCTGCTGCGACGAAAGCTGGTGATCACCGAAGAGCTCCCCTTCCCCACCGGTGCCGCCACCGCCGCGTTGATCGAGAC
>JAXDMH010000645.1:0-4616 GCA_034666225.1 Myxococcales bacterium | reverse complement strand
GAGTGGTGGCGGGCCTGACCGAGGTCGTCGTCCCGGCGCAGCACCCGGAACGGGCCGACCAGTACGACACGATCGTGGTTCGTGATCATCGCGGGTACGGCATCGACCGGGCGATCAAGGCGCGGATGCTCTTCGAGCTGCGCAGCGCCGAGCCCGGACTGCTCGAGGTGCAGACCTGGAACGCCCAGCACAACGAGTCGATGCTGAAGGTCAACGCGGAGTTAGGCTTCCTGCCGGACCGAGACTGGTACGAGTACGGCGCCGACGTCGCACAACTGGTGCAGGTCCTGTAACCCAGGAACTGACGCGGGGCGTCCGGTCTACGGTCAGTAGCGGTCGCGCAGGAGGCGGGCCGCTTCGGTGGCCCAGTAGGTCAGGGTGATCTGGGCGCCGGCTCGCTTGATCGAGGTCAGCGACTCGAGGATCACCCGTTCGCGGTCGATCCAGCCGTTCGCGGCGGCCGCCTCGACCATCGCGTATTCGCCGGAGACCTGGTAGGCCGCCACCGGGATCTGGACCCGGTCGCGGACCGCGGCGATCACGTCGAGGTAGGGCAGGGCCGGTTTGACCATGACGATGTCGGCTCCCTCCTCGACGTCCAGGGCCACCTCGCGAATGGCCTCGCGGACGTTGGCGGGATCCATCTGATAGCCCTGGCGATCGCCGAAAGCGGGCGCCGAATCGACGGCGGTGCGGAAGGGGCCGTAGTAGGCGGAGGCGTATTTCGCCGCGTACGACAGGATGCCGACGCGATGGAAGTCCTCCTCGTCCAGAGATTCGCGCAAGAAGCCGACGAAGCCGTCCATCATCCCTGACGGCGCCACGATGTCGGCGCCCGCGCGGGCGTACGACAGGGCGAGGCGGCCGAGGTTGTCCAGGGTGGCGTCGTTGTCGACCTCGCCGTTCAGGATCACGCCGCAGTGACCGTGCGTGGTGTATTCGCAGAAGCACGCGTCGACCATCACCACCAGCTCGGGGACGGCTTTCTTGATGGCGCGGATGGCCCGCTGGACCCCGCCGTCGGGGTGCCAGGCTTCGCTGCCCACGTCGTCTTTCTTTTCGGGCAGGCCAAACAGCAGCACGCCGGGGATGCCCAGCTTGGCGATCTCCTCGGCCTCCTGGGCGAGCTGATCGACGGAGAGATGGAACTGGCCGGGCAGCGAGGAGATCTCCTTGCGGATGCCCTTGCCCGGGGCGATGAACAGCGGATAGATGAAATTGTCGGGAGAAAGGGTGGTTTCGCGCACCAGGCGGCGCAGCGCGGACAGCTGGCGAAGGCGACGCGGGCGTGATTCGGGGAACGACATGTTCCCGCAAGCGTAGCCCAGCCGTATCGTGCGCTCAAACCGGGGTGGCGCGGCGGTGGCGGCGAAAGGCGATGAGCGCGCTGACCATGGCCGCCGCTGACGGGGCGGCCGGGATGACATCGACGGTGACGCCCGCGTCGGCGATGGCGGCAGCGGTGGTGGGGCCGATGGCGGCTATCAGACGTCCGCCCAGGGGCGCCAGGCCATGTCCGTCGACGAAAGCGCGAAACGCTGAGGGGCTGGCGAAGACGGCCACGTCGAAGGGGGGCGGTCCGCCGGTCAGTGGCAACGCCGTCGTACGCGAGACGGGAACGACGTCGACGAGGCAGCCTTGTTCGGTCAGGCGCTGGGCGAGGAGGTCGCGCCCGCCCAGCGCCTGCGGAAAAAGGACGCGCGTTCCGGGAGGCAGCGCCGTCAGCGACGCGAGCAGTCCCTCCTGGCGCTGATCGCTGTCAGGCACGACGTCGACGGCGATGCCGGCGGCTGCCAGGGCCCGGGCGGTCTGGGCGCCCACCGCGGCGACCTTGAGGCCGGCGAATGGCGGCAAAGTGGTGCCACTGGCGTCGGTGGCGCCGGCCCGAGCCAGGGTGAAGCGGACGGCCGACGGGCTGGTGAAGATCACCCACTGATACGCGGCGATTTTTTTCAGCGCGCCGTCCAGCGCCTCCCAGCTGGGGGGCGGTTCAACGGTGATGGTGGGATAGACGACGGCTTCGGCGCCGGCGGCTTCCAGGGCGGCGGCGAAGGGGGGGATCTGGTCGGCGGGGCGGGTCACCAGGATGCGCCAACCGCCCAAGGGCCTGTCCGCAATGGTCACAACGTGATGATACCTTCGGGGGCGTGATGCGTCTTGCCTGGGGCAGAAAGTTCAGTCTTGCGCCGGTGGTGTTGTCCGGATGGCTGGCGTTTGGTGGCGCCTTCGCTTGCCGCAGCGGCAACGCGGTCAAGCCGGAGGCGACGCGCTCTGACCTGCGGACATCGGCATCGGGGTCGGCGTCGGTGGTGGTGCCGCTGGCCGGGCGCAACATTTCGTTTCGCGTCGAGCTGGCGCGCACGCCGGAAGAACACGAACGCGGCCTCATGTACCGCCCCCACCTGGATCCCGACGCCGGCATGCTGTTCCTGTTCGACCGACCGGCGCCGCTGAGCTTCTGGATGAAGAACACGCTGATCCCGCTGGACATGCTGTTCATCGACGCCGACCACAAGATCGTCGGCATCGTGGAGAATGCCGAACCCCAGACGCTGACCTCGCGCCGGGTGGATGAGCCGTCGCAATACGTGCTGGAGATCGGCGGCGGGCTCTCCGCGCGCCTGGGGATTCATCCGGGGGCCATCGTCGAATTTCGTGACGTCCTGGCGCCTTGATTGACGGCGGCGACCTTCCCGGTTCTCGCGGGCGGATTTAGTGGTAATAGTACCGGCGCAAAATGAACTGAACGTTCGTCTCTGCAGGCCTTGGAGGATCAGAATGCGCATCACGGCTTTTTCCGGTTGTCTTGATCGTCCGCTGGTAACCATTTTGGCGGGATTTCTGGCGGTATTGCCGCTGTCGGCGCTGGCTCAGGCGCCGGCGGGCGGCGACGACCCGGCCAAAGGGAACTTCACGCTGGACGAGGCGACCAAGGGCGTGCCCGGCAAGGGGACGCTGGTGGCGGTCATCGAGACGACGGAAGGGAAATTTCACTGCGAGCTTTACGAAAAGCAGGCGCCCATCACCGTGGCGAACTTTGTCGGGCTGGCGCGGGGCGTTCGTCCCTGGAAGGATCCCAAGACTGGTGAATGGGTTAAAAAGCCGCTTTACGACGGGCTGATCTTTCACCGCGTGATCCCCGGTTTCATGATCCAGGGCGGCGATCCGCTGGGCGTCGGGATGGGGAACCCGGGGTATCGATTCAAGGACGAGATCGCCCCTGATTTGAAGTTCGACAAGCCGGGCCTGCTGGCCATGGCCAACTCGGGGCCGGCCACCAACGGGTCGCAGTTCTTCATCACCGAGGGGACGCCCGAGCACTTGACCGGGCGGCACACCATCTTCGGGCTGTGCGATCCGGTTTCGCTGGTCACCAAGATCGCCGGCGTGCCGAAAGGGCCGCGCGACAAACCGGTCACCGACGTGGTGATCAAGAAGGTCACCATCAGCCGCGAGAAACCCGGCAAGCGCAAGGGCGCGGACAAGTGACGGCTGCGTGAAACACTTCGTCCTCGATACGAACGTCCTCATTCACGATCCGGGAGCGATGCTCCACTTCGCCGACAACGAGGTGGTCATCCCCATCTTTGTCCTGGAGGAGATCGACCAGTTCAAGAAGGAGGCGTCAGAGCGCGGCCGCAACGCCCGCGAGGTGGCGCGCGTCCTGGATCGCTTGCGCAAGGCGGGCGCCCGTCTCAGCGACGGGGCAGTGCTGGAATCGGGGGGGCGACTGCGGGTGGCGTCGGCGGCGCGTTCGGTGCCGACCACGCTGCGCGATTCGCAGATCGCCGACCACCTGATCCTGATGGTGGCCCTGGACGTTCGCGACGGGAATCCGGGCGAGCCGACCATCTTCGTCACCAAGGACGTCAACCTGCGCATCCGGGCCGACGCCCTGGGCCTGAACTCGATGGACTTCGAGGGCGAGCGCATCGACATCGAGGAGCTGTACTCCGGGATCGCCGAGCTGCCGGTGACCGGGGCCGACGTCGACGCCTTTTTTGCCAACGGCGCGCTGGAGCTGGGCCAGGCCAACCTGAACGCCAACCAGTATGTGCTGTTGCGCGACAAGGAGACGCCGTCGCACAGCGCTCTGGGCCGATACGACGCGCTGGCGCGGCGGCTGGTGCAGTTGCGCAAGCTGCGCGAAGGGGTGTGGGGGATTCGTCCGCGCAACAAGGAACAGCACTGCGCGCTGGATCTGCTGCTGGCCGACGACATCAAGCTGATCACGCTGGTCGGCAAGGCGGGGACCGGCAAGACCATGCTGGCGCTGGCGGCGGGCATGCAACGGGTGGTCGAGGAGCAGATCTATTCCAAGCTGCTGGTGTCGCGGCCAATCTTTCCGCTGGGACGCGACGTCGGTTATTTGCCGGGTGACCTGGAGGCGAAGCTGAACCCGTGGATGCAGCCCATCTACGACAACGTCGAGTTCTTGATGGGCCTGTCCAAGGGCGAGCGCAAGAGCGGACGCAGCTATCAAGAGCTGATCGACATGGGGTTCATCGAGATCGAACCGCTGACTTACATTCGCGGGCGATCGATCCCCAACCAGTTCATCATCGTCGACGAGGCGCAGAACCTGACGCCACATGAAGTGAAGACCATCATCACCC
>JAXDMH010000644.1:0-11315 GCA_034666225.1 Myxococcales bacterium | reverse complement strand
CGGTCGGCCTCAGAAAAATGAGGGAATCCTTCCTCGGCTGTCCTTCCATGGCGTGTGTTGCCTTCATCTGATGGTCCGGTCAGACTGCCCGGGCTTTGGCCGCCAGCCGGATCGCCTGCATCAACATCGACCTCGATGGGCTCTTGCACTATGCGGCCATTCACGGACTGCCGGCCGACGCCGTTCCCGCCCAGGCCGCCGATCTGGTCGATCGCGTGGCCATCGGACGATTCACGGAATTGTGCGAAGCGGGCGGCGTCAAAGGCACGCTGTTCGCCATCGGCGGCGATCTGGGACGGCACGGGCGGGCCAGCTTGCGGGCGGCGGCCGCCGGTGGCCACGAGATCGGCAACCACACCTTCGGGCACGACTATGCTCTGTCTCGGCAAAGCCCCGCCGACATCGCCGCCGACATCGCGCGCGGCGCCGACGAGATCGAAGCGGCCTGCGGCGTTCGACCGCGCGGTTTTCGCGCGCCCGGTTACACGTTCACCGCCGCCATGTACGCGGCGCTGGTGGGGCAGGGGTACGCTTACGGGTCTTCGGTGTTTCCCGCGGCGCCTTACTATCTGGCCAAGGCCGCGGTGATGGGGGCGCTGGCTTTGAAAGGCACGCCTTCGCGATCGGTGCTCGATCGGCTGCGCGTGCTGACGGCGCCGCTTCTGCCGTACCGTCCGGATCCGGCGGAGCCTTACCGCCGCGGGGCGGGGACGGTGCTGGAGCTTCCGGTCACCGTCGATCCGCTGACGCGGTTTCCGTTCATCGGAACCTTCGTGGTGACGCTGCCGGCGCGGCTGGTCTTCACGCTTTATCGCAGCGTGGCTCGCCAGCCGTTTCTGAACCTGGAGCTGCACGGCATCGATCTGCTGGACGCCAGCGACGGCAGCGGACCGGCCCTGGCCAAGGCCCAGCGCGACCTGCGCGTTCCGGTGGCAGACAAGCTGGCCCGGCTGGGCGAGCTGATCCGGCGCATCCGGCAGGATTACGACGTGGTCACGCTGCTCACGGCCAGCGCTTTGATCGCCGCGGAATCCGCGCGCTGACCGCGACAACCGGCAACCGGCAACCGGCAACCAGTGATCGCGCCGGCCGTTACGTCTGGCCCAGCGCCTTCAGCATCTGCGCGCGGGCGATCCCCAGCTGGAACTCCGCCTGAAGTTTCTGCACGCCGGCGTTGGTGACCGCCAGCTGCGCGTCGCCCAGCTCGATGGCGTTGCCCACGCCGGTCTGATAGCGGGCCTCGGCCAGGCGCAGCCGCTGGCGCGCGTTCACCAGCGCCTTGTCGGCCGAGACGATGGCCGCCTTCGACGACGTCACCGCCAATCGGGCCTGCTCGACCTCGACGGTGATCTGCTGGCGAAGGAGGTCGACGCCGGCGCGCAGGTTGTCCAGCGTGGCGGCCCCCTCGCGCAGACGGCCGCGCTCCAGGCCGCCTTCGATCAGCGGCCACTGCAGCGACAGGCC
The DNA here is from genome assembly GCA_034666225.1 of Myxococcales bacterium. GTDB lineage: Bacteria > Myxococcota_A > Polyangia > Fen-1088 > Fen-1088 > DATKEU01. The sequence continues at coordinate 9,851 of JAXDMH010000644.1, read as the reverse complement.
GCCGCTGACCACCCAGCTGTCCGTGTCCCAGGTCGACTTGCGATAGGTCCCGTTGGCGGTGAGGCCCAGGGCGGGACCGAAGCTGCCTTTGACGGCGCGAATGGTCAGCTCCTGCGCGCGCAGCTGCTGCTCCAGCGCGTGAAACTCCGGGCGCGCGGCCAGCGCCTGGGCGATCAGCGCGTCGGACGTGGCGTCCTCGCCCGACACCGGTTCGATCATTTGCTCGCTGACCTCGTAATCGCCGGTGCCCCCCAGGCCCATGGCCTGGCGCAGCTGCGCGCGCGAGATGCCATAGTTGCTTTGCGCGTTGATGAGCTGCAGCTCGGCGGTGGCCTGATCGGCGCGCGCCTGGGCCAGATCGATCTCCGGGCGCGTGCCCACCTCGACGAAGGCCTGCACCTGAGCCAGGTGGCGGTTCTGGTTCTCCAGCGTCTCGCGCGCCACGCCGACCAGGGCCTTGTTGGCGCGCGCTCCCATGTAAGCGCTGCGCACGTTCAAGATCACCTGCAGGGTGGTGGCCTGTTCGGTCTGGCGCTGGGATTCCTCCTGCGCCTGCGCTGCGTGCCAGCGCGAGGTTGTCTGTCCGAAATCGAAGATCAACTGATTGGCGTTGAACCCCGAGGTGAACACCCAGGGGGTCGACGTCGTCGTCATGCTGCCCGCGGGGCCGGTCGTGGTGCTGAAGTTGTTGCCGATCTCGGAGCGCAGCATCGACGCGTTGGCGCCCAGCTGCGGCAACAGCGGCGCCCGGATCTGATCGGAGTGGCCGGCGGCCGCCTCGGTCTGGGCGTGGGCCTGGCGCAGCTGCGGTTGATTGGCGCGCGCGATGCGCACCGCCTCGTCCAGGGTCAAAAGGCGCGGAACCTCGTCTGCCAAGGCCGGGCCCCCGAAGGCGCCGGCGACAAGTAGCAGGCACGCGATGGTGCAGAGCCGTCTCATTCGAACCTCAGGGCATCGATGGGATCCAGGCGCGACGCCTTGCGCGCGGGGTAAAGCCCGAAGCCGATGCCGACCAGGGCGCTGAACCCGACGGAGATGAAGATGACCTCGGGCCGCACCAGCAGCGGCCACTGAAAGCGCGACGCCAGCTGTTCAGCCAGCAAGACGCCCAGCACCACGCCGATGATCCCGCCGGCCAGCGACAGGGCCAGCGCCTCGGTCAGAAACTGGGCCAGGATGTCGCGCCGCCGCGCCCCCACGGCCATGCGCACGCCGATCTCGCGCGTCCGCTCCGTCACGCTGACCAGCATGATGTTCATGATGCCGATGCCGCCCACCAGCAGCGACACGGCGGCGATGCTGGCCAGCAGCGTGGTCAGCGTCTTGGTCCCTTCCTGCTGGGCGTTGGCCAGCTCGGCCAGGTTGCGAATCGAAAAATCGTCGTCGGTCCCGCGCTGCAGATGGTGGCGTTCGCGCAAAAGGCCGGAGATCTGCGACTGGGCGCGCGTGGTGGCGTCGGCGGCGGCGGCCCCGACCAGGATGGCGCCGGGGATGAACTTCTGCAGGCCGCCCTGGATCTTGGTCTGAAACGTGGTGGCGGGGATGAAGGCGGCGTCGTCATAGTCCTGGCCATTCGCCGACTGCCCTTTCTTGGCCAGCACGCCCATCACCTGAAAAGGAACGTTGCGAATGCGCACCAGCTGGCCGACCGGGTCGTAACCCGGGCCGTACAATTTTTCGACAACCGTATCGCCCAGCAACACGACCTTGGTGCCGCCTTCCAGATCCGACGAGGTGAACATCGATCCCTTGGCCACCGGCCAGTTGCGGATCTGAAAAAAATCGGGCGTGGTGCCGGTGACGCTGGTGGACCAGTTCTGTTCGTCGGTGATGAGCTGCGCGCTGGAGCGCAGCTGGGGGGCGGCATAGCGAACGGACGGGACGTCGCTCTGGATGGATTTCAGATCGTCCCAGGTCAGCGTGGGCATGGATCCAAAACCGCCGTGGGCGCCGCCCGAGGTGGTGGTGCCCGACATGATGATGAGGAGGTTGGACCCCATCGATGCGAACTGCTGTTCGACCTGGACCTTGGCCCCTTCGCCGATGGCCACCATGGCGATCACCGCCGCCACACCGATGATGATCCCCAGCGTGGTGAGAAAGGATCGCATCTTGTTGCGGGTCAGGGCGCGCGCCGCCACGCGGGTCGTCTGCAGTGCGTTCATGGTGTCACCTCTGGCTTTGCGTCTGCGTGGGCTTCCGGGTGGGCTTTCGCGTGTGCCTCCGCATCCGCCTGGGCCTCTGCTTTTGCGTCGGCCTTGGCCTCTTTCAACGCATCGTCGGCGCGCAGCGGTTCGTGGCGCTGGTCCGAACGCACGCGGCCATCCTTCATCATGATGACCCGGCTGGCGAACGCGGCGACGTCCGGTTCGTGGGTGACCAGGATGATGGTGATTCCAGAGCGCCACAACGCCTGCAGGAGGGCCATCACCTCGATGCTGGTCACCGAGTCCAGGTTGCCCGTCGGCTCGTCGGCCAGGATGACCTTGGGCTCGCTGACCAGGGCGCGGGCGATGGCCACGCGCTGTTGCTGCCCGCCGGACATCTGATTGGGGTGGTGGTGCAGGCGATCGCCCAGCCCCACCCTCTGCAACGCCGCTTCGGCGCGCCGGCCGCGGTCGGCCGTGCTGACGTCGGTGTAGATGAGGGGCAGCTCGACGTTTTCCAGGGCGCTGGTGCGGGACAGGAGGTTGAAGCTTTGAAACACGAAGCCCAGCGTGCGATTGCGGATGCGGGCCAGTTGATCGGAGCTGAGCCCCGAGATCTCGTGGCTGTCCAGCCAGTAGGCGCCCGACGTCGGCTTGTCCAGACAGCCCAGCACGTTCATCAGCGTCGATTTGCCCGAACCCGACGACCCCATCACCGCCACGAACTCGCCCGCGCCAATCGACAGCGTCACCCCGCGCAGGGCGTGCACCTCGACGTCACCCATCTTGTAGACCTTGGTGACGTCCTGGATCAGCACCATGGCGGGGGCAGTCGACGGCGCAGTGGTTGAGACGGTGGTCGGGACGGGCGAGGAGGATCGATTGGGCATGGCGGTCAGCTCAGAATAGGCGGCGCAGGGGCGCCGCGCCGGCCGAGCCCTTGGCGCCGTCCAATCCCGAGGCGTCGGTGATGGCTCGGTCGCCGGGCTGAAGCTGCGGCGATTCGATCTCCGTGGTGACGCCGTCCGAAAGACCGATGCGCACCGGCACCGGCAACGGGGCGTTGTCGCGCAGCACCCACAGCGTTCGGCGATCGGACGGCTCGCCGTCGGCGCCGCGCTGGCGGCGCTGGCCGCCGCCCCCGCCGCCAGCGGTCGGGCCACCACCGCCCGCCCGCTTACTACCACCTCCGCCGCTGCCGCCACCACCACCACCACCACCACCACCGGCGCCGGTGTTTCCACGCAGCTCGGGCGGCGGTGCAAAGCGCAGCGCCGCGTTGGGGACGCGCAAGGCGTCGTCCTTCTGATCATAGATGAAGGTGACCGTGGCGGTCATCCCCGGGCGCAGCTCGAGACCGTTGTTGTCGACGTCCACCACCGCGTCATAGGTGACGACGTTCTGTACCGTCTGCGGGGCGTTGCGAATCTGACGGATCACCCCCTTGAACCGTCGCGCCGGGTAGGCGTCGACGGTGAAGGTGGCCGGCATGTCGGCGCGCAGCTTGCCGATGTCGGCCTCTGCCACGCTGGTGTCGACCTGCATCTTGGTCAGATCCTGGGCGATGACGAACAGCGTGGGGGCCTGTAGGGATGCGGCGACCGTCTGCCCGACATCGACGCTGCGAGAGATCACCACCCCGGTGATGGGCGACAGGATGGTGGTGTAGTTGAAATTCACCCGCGCCTGGTTCAACGATGCCTTGGCCTGCGCCACTTGCCCCTCGGCCGCCACCACGTCGCCGGCGGCCGCCTTGGCGTTGGCCCGCGACGTGTCCAGATCCGATTGCGCGATCACCTTGCGCCGGGCCAGCTCCTCGGCGCGGGCCAGCTGCGCCTGAGCGTCTTCGGCGCGGGCCTGCAACTTTGTCAGGTTACCGCGCGCCGCGACGTCATTGGCCTGCGCCTGTTCCATGGCCGCCTGAAAAAGCTGCGGCTCGATCTTGGCGATGACCTGGCCCTTCTTCACCTGGGAATTGAAGTCGACCAGGATCTGGCTGAGCCGGCCCGAGACCTGGCTGCCGACTTGGACGGTGACCAGCGCCGACAAAGTTCCCGTCGCGGTGACTTTTGCCATGATCGACCCGCGGTCGATGGGCACGGTCTCGAAATGAACCACCGGCTTGCGTGAGGCGCGGTAGTAGAACGTCCCCCCCACGGCGGCCAGCACGGCAATTCCAGCAGCGACGATCCCTGTATTTCGGTTCATGGTTCCCTCTGATCCCGGATACCAGCGCGTCAGACACCTGACGCGCTAGCGCCGGTAGACGGTAACTCACCTCCGGGCGAATTCCTTCCGAGTAAAAGGGCGATGGATCATTTCAACTATTCCAGCCCACCTAACGAACGAATCTCCGTCGGTGTCCAGCAATGACCGGGATGGAGACCGCCCGCAGTCGCATGGTTGCAGTGATCGCCGCCTTTTCGGCGGTGGGAAGCGCCAGCTGCGATATCGAAGGACAGATCGAAGACCCGCCGCGGCCCGCGCCTGGCCTCCTTCACCAACGATCAGAGATCAACAGCGACGTCGCCGGACATTGGTATCTCGATCGCGGCGGGCAACGCTTCACCCTGACCGTCATCGACGATCACGGGACGCCGACCGGCTTCATTCTGCCCGAGCGTGTCGGCGCAACCGCTCTTCCTTTGATGAACTTCAGCGCAACGAAATCGCCGTCGGAGCTGACCTTTCAAACGATGGAAGATGACGGGACGATGGTCTGGTACCACCTGCAGATGGCCGACGGGATCACCGTCGGTCGATTCGCCATGACGACCAGCGCTGAACGACCTGACCAGACTCTGTTTCAGGGGCAGCTGATGGGGTGGCGTGACGAAACGTTCAGCGCCGACGGTGTGCCGCGCGTTTTTGAGATCACGGTCCCAAACCAGTTTCAGGGCGTGCTGCGTCTGGACGGTCCCTTGGCAACCGCTGCTGCCTCCGTCGGACAGCTGAAGATCTACGCCGACAATCACGGCGCCATGCCCAGCACGCTTGACGAGCAGCTGTCAGAGGACGTGGCCGTGACGGTCTGGGACGGCACGCGGTTGCGTTTCGTTCGTTCGGTGTCGCCCAACAAGGAACAGTTCGACGGTGTGGTCTCCGGGCGGCTGCTGGCGGGGACCATGAGCCAGCCGGACAGCACCGCCGTCATTTCCTGGACCGGCGAACGCGCGGAGATCCTCAGCCACGGAATCGACGCCCGTCCCGCCGCCACCATGAACGACTGGCAAACCCGCACCCGCGAGCGGTTGAGCCGCCTCATCATGGCCGGCAACCCGGCGCCTTTGACCACCTCGGTCTCGGTCCTGTCGACGCGCGCGCCCTTGCAACAGCTTGCGGTGCCGCTGGCTCGCGACGACGACTTCGCCCGCTGGCCGCAAAGCTATCATCTGGACGAACTGTACTTCCGGCACACGTTGCCCAACCCGTACGGTCCCGACCCGCTGGTACGGGAGGCTCACGGTTTCATCGCTGTGCCGACGACCGATCCACCGGCCCACGGCTATCCGGTGGCTTTGGCCTTGAACGGCCATGGCGGCAGCGCGCTGCGAGACTTCGATCCGCAGAACCCCACCTATTGGTACGGCGACGGTTTTGCCCGACGAGGTTACGTCGTGGTCGCGGTCGACATATCTCATCGTCCGCTGGGCGATCGGCAGACGCTGTACGGCGATGCTCTGACCGGCGACGATCCCGGCAACGGCAACGGAACGCACCCGGCGATCAGGGACGCCGGGTTCTTGTCGGATTGGGAAGAGGACGGCGAGCGGGCCTGGGACGCCATGCGCGCCCTGGACTACGTGCTGGCCCGCCCGGACGTCGACCCCAGCCGGGTGACCGTGGTGGGGCTGTCCATGGGAGGCGAAGTGACCGATTGGGTGGGCGCGCTGGACACGCGCATCGGCGCCACGCTGGCCGCGGGCAGTCCGCCCGATCTGGCGGTCATGCAGCTGCTGGGCAATCATCCTTGCTTCAACTGGGTTCGTGGACGCGTGCGGGAGTATGTGGATCCCGCCGATCTGCACGCGCTGGTGGCGCCCCGGACCTTGATCCGCGAGACGGGCATTCTGGACACCACGTACTCGGGCAGCGCGTTTCCGTTCGCCAGCGCCAAGCAGGTGGTCCGTCGCGCGCAGCCGGCCTTCGATGCGCTGGGCGGCACGCTGATTCATTACATGCACACCGGCGCTCACGTCTTCCGGGTGGGAGACGCCGCGCCCGGCTTCGAGTTCGGTGACGGGGTCACCGCGCCCATGCTGGCCGCCCCGGTGACGGACGACGATTCCTCCGAGGCGTGGGAGTCCGACCACTCCACCACCGTCTACAGCGTCACTTCGTTGTTCGATATCCTGCCTCGCTAGAGCCTCGCCACAGGGAATTTGAAAGGTTGACCGACATGTTTCCTGAGGTTCAGTCCGAATTCCTTCCGACCAGAACGGACCGGACCACGAGGCCCAGTCAACGCTCGACTTCTATCGCGGCATTGAAGGGCCTCGGGGGAGGACCGTAAGCCGCGGCAGGTGCCCTTCAGCCGGGAGCAACCTCACGATCCGCGCCTCACCCGCACGGCCTTGCGACGGAGACGTCCCTCGAAGCCGAGGCGATTTCCGATCGTCGCGGGTCGATCGTCCGAGCAGATTGTACTACTCGGGCCGCGCCGTGCGGTCCTCGCCCAAGGCCCTTCAACGCTGAGAAGACGTCGAGCGTGATGCGGGCCTTGGGCTGCGGTCCGCTCTTTCCAGAAGATCCAATTGCCTCGTTTCGATGAACGACCAAACCAACCTTTCAAAATCACTGTGGTGAGGTACTAGTCGCGTAGAAAATTAAGGATCTCCAAAGGGCGTGTCCTGGTGAGGGACACGCCCTTTCGTTTGTTCGGCGTCTGTCGGTAACAGTTCTGCAACGGGACCCTGGCGGCGGCCGCCCAAGAAGTTTCCAGATCGTCACGTGGGTCCGGCGAGCGATCGGCATGATCGGCGCCCCCGGGGGAAAGGGAGAGCCTAGGAATGTCCTGTAGTCGTTCGACGAAAGCTGTGGGCAGATCGCTGCTGCTGAAATCATTGCTGCTGATCGTGGCGCTGTTGCAGTCCGGCGCCGCGCTGGCGCAGAAGACGCCGCAGGAGCTGGACGACGAAAGGATGGCCAAGGCGATTCTGTCGGCGATTCGCGCGCAGGCCCAGGGCGATCCGGAGTCTTCTCCACAAAACGCGCAAAATTCGCCGAAAAAGAAGCCCAAGCGGGTCTGGCCCAAGCACGAATCGGCCGAGCCATTGCCGCCGCCCACCGCGGTCGCCGATCCACCGCCGGTGATCTTGCCGTACGCGCCGGGAGCGCCGCCTCCCGATTCGGTGCCGGAGCCGCCGCCGGTGATCTTGCACTACACGCCCGACCCACCGCCGCCCGATTCGCCGCCGGCGCCGCCCGCGGCCGTCGAACCACCGCCGCCCGCTGTTCCCGAGCCACCGCCGCCGCTCAGCCCTCCGCCTCCGCCACCGCCGCCCGCGCCGCCGCCTGGGCCCGCCAGCAACGAACCGCTGGCCGGCATCAGCAACCAGACGGCGTTCCTGCGCTCGCCCGACAACATGTTCGTGCTGTTTCCCAGCGGTCGCGTGCAGGCCGACGGCTACTTCTTCAAAAGCGCCAACAAGACGCCGTTCAACACGCTGCTTTTGCGGCGGGCGCGGCTGGAGCTGACCGGTTGGGTCGACAACTTTGTCTTCTTCAGCATCGCCGGCGATTTCGCCTCCGGCGCGCCGGCCGGGGCCAACCCCATCGCGCAATCCACGCTGAACGCCACTGACGACTACGTCGCGCTGGCTCCGTTCAAGGACTTCTTCATCTTCCAGATGGGCCAGTTCGACGCGCCCTTCACGCTGGAGAATCGAACGTCGGACAAATATCTCGAGTTCATGGAGAAATCGATCGCCGTGCGGGCCTTCGGCGCCCCCACCGGCAAGGAGGTGGGCGCCATGGTTCACGGCACCAACCCCGAGCGCAATTTCTATTACTCGCTGGGCCTGTTCGACGGCGAAGGCCAGAACTTCCGAAACGCCGACAACCAGTTCGACGTCATCGGCCGGGCCTGGGTGGCGCCGCTGCTGGGCGGCGTCGACGCGCTGAAGGCGGTGACCCTGGGCGGATCGTTCTGGACCGGCGATCGCAACAACGCGTTGATTGTCCCCTCGCAAAGCACGCAGGCGGGATTCGGTTTCTTCAACCCGGCCTGGACCTGGACGTCGGACATGGGAACCAAGACGCCGGTCGAGCTGCACCAGGTGGGACGCCTGCAAGCCTGGGCGGCCGAATTGAACGCGCCTGTGGCCCACAAGTTCGGCGGCCGATTTGAATTCATCTGGAAGAAACAGCCGCTGTCGGCCATGGACGTCACCAACGCCAAGGCGCCGGTCATCCTGGGCGGCGAGACGCTCAAAGGCTGGGCCGGCTACGGCATGCTGTGGTTGTGGGCCATCGGCGACGATCGCATCGTGGGTGAGCCGGGATTACAGACGCCCGGTCGCTTCGGCAAGTTCGGCGTCAAACCGCCCGACAACGGACTGCAGCTGGCGCTGAAGGTCGACTACCTCGACGAGACCATCAGCGAAGCCTCGGACGCGGCGGCGTTGACGCTGAAGGGCCCGGTCACCGGCAGCACCAAGGTCGACTCCTACGAATTCGGAATCAACTACTGGCGCTCGCGGCGATTCAGGGCGACGTTCAATTACCTCCTGAATCATTTCGGAGGAGACACCTCCACAATCAAGGCCCTGAAGAGCCGCTTCGAGCAGGAGTTTCTCTTTCGGCTGGCCGTCGCCTTGTGACCGAACTTGCCGGCGGGCGGCGATCGTCGGAACATGCGCGCCGGAGGACCTGACGATGGACATGAAACTCGACGGTGAAACCCCGGGCAAGGCCGTGCCGGTGGCCGACGGATTCTGGATCATCGCCACGCGCCATCGCCCCGGCCTGTCGAAACGGATGTTCGAGATCAACAACCGCTGCCTGATTTTTCGGTTGCTCGAGCCGAACGGCCAGCCGGTGCTGCTGGTGGCCAACGCAGTCGATCCGGCCCAGGCCGTCGACGAGGTGCGCCGCCTGCAGAAAGAAACCGGGCTGCGCGTGCGTTACGTCCTGTCCGTCGGAGGCGGGCACCACCTGCACATGGACGGCTGGATCGACGCCTTCCCCGAGGCCAAGTTTTTGCTGCCGCCGGTGCGTGTGCCGCGAACCCGCCACGGACAGAGCTTGATGCAGAAGCCGCAGGTGTCGACCATGAACCTGGACAATCCGCTGCCCCAGTTTCGCGGCCAGCTGGACGCCGTGATTTTTCACGGCCTGATCGGCTTCCCCGACCATCAGACGCCGGCCGAAGGCGGCTCCGACGGCCCGTTGTCCATGTTCAAGATGATGACCATGATGATGCGCGGGCCGAATGATCCCGTTGACGAGCTTTGGCTGCATCACGTGCCCACGGGCACTGTTATCGCCGGCGAAAACCTGGCCTGGTACTACCCGGGCGACGAGTACCGCAAGCTGCCCTTCATGGGCCGCAAGATGCTGAAGCCGGACAAGGTGTGGCTGATGCAGATGGCGCGGCGATCAAAAGATCCCGGCGTGGTGGCGGCCTGCTGGCGGCTAGTGCTGGCCTGGCCCATGCGCACGCTGATGACGTACCACGACCCAGCGACGCGGGCGATCACCGCC
>JAXDMH010000643.1:0-4784 GCA_034666225.1 Myxococcales bacterium | reverse complement strand
TGGCGGATCAGCTCGGCCTGGGCGATGCAACGATCCAGCACCTCACGGACCTCGTCGTATTCGTGCTTTGAGCGAAGGTTCCAGGCTTCGTCCAGCCAGCTTCGCAACAGGGTGATCTCATCGGTCGTGGTGCGCAGGTCGTCCAGGCGATCGAGATCGGCCAGGCCGGAGCGCTGGGTATCGATTTGCCGCTGCAGATCGTCTTCTTCGCCGGCCTGCGCGACGCTGGCCCATGCACAAAAAGCGATCGCCGTCGCCGCCAGCAGCACCGTCGGTGTGATCGGGATTCTCATAAGCGAACTGCCTCCGGAGAAATCAATATGGGGGGTGTGAAAAGCCAAACGGGCCTATCGAGGATGCTGCAGACCTTAAGCCCCGTTGACGCGAAACTCAAGGGGACGCCGGGTGCCCGCTGGTCGTCATCATTGACGACGGCGTCGTCATCATCGAAGACGGCGTCGTCAGTGACTGCAGCGATCGATCGACCAGCCACGCCACCAACAACCCGGTGGCGGTTCCGATCGCATCCCAGGTCAGATCGCGAAACGACGCATCGCCGTGCCCGGACAGATCGTACAGCTCCTTGCCGATGCCGGCGGCCGCGGCCAGTCCGCCGCCGATCAGCAAGCCGGGGCGGCGATCGTCGAAGACCAGGCGCGACAGTCCGTACCCACCCGAGGCGATGACCGCGCTGGCCGAAAAGTGCAGGGCCTTGTCGCGTCCAAACCAGGGATCGGCGTCGTCGGCGCGCGCCGTTTGCCGGGTCAGGGTGGCCACCATGAATCCAATCATCATGACGCTGACACGCGACCCGAGAGAGGGCGTCATGGGAGGCGCCCTCGTCTCGTTCGCGGTCCACTACCTTGGGCGTTGCGTCCTACGAGCAACCCTTCTTCTTGGGGTTCTTGCAACACCCGAGGGCGGTGCCGGCGTCCTTGATCTTGCCCTTGGCCGCCTTGGAGGCGTCCTTGGCCGCCGCCTTCAACGGCTTTTCACATTCAGACTTCTCCTTGCCCTTCATTTCCTTGCAGCTGGAAAGGTCGGGCTTGCCCGCCGCCTTGGCTTCCGCCTTGGCGTCGTCGACTGCCTTCTGCTTTTCGCTGCAATCCGGTTTGTCTTCGGCGGCGGCGAAGCCGGACAATCCCATGGCCAGTGCCGTGACCAGAACCATCAATGCTCGCTTCATCGTGGCTGTCTCCTTTGTAGGTTGAACAATCGAACGAACGACCAGCCGGGATCTCCGGCGTGGCCGAGATGGTAAGTGACCCAGGTGGCGTCCACAACTGCCGTCACGGTCGTCGATGGGAGATTTTTCCCCGGCGGCGCGCTTGGGCTAGACTGCGGGGCGTGGAACAGGTCATCGAGGTTCGGTATGCAGGGACGGTGGTCGCCAAATCGGCGGGCATTCGCGATCGCGACGACGCCGGCCTGTTCTTGAACGTCAATGAACCGATGCCGGTGGGCACGATCTTGACCTTGACCTTTGACGAGGCGGTCAAGCACGGGCGTGTCGAGCAGGTGGTCGAATCGACGGAAGCGATGCAAGCCGGCATGCGGATCCATTTTGTCGACGGGCCGGTGGCCCGACCGGCGGCGCGAACTGCCGCCACGCCGGCCACGCCGGCCGCGCCGTCAGCACCAAAGCCCTCCGCGGTCGCGCCGGCGTCAGCCGCCATTCCCGACGCCATCGCCGAAGTGACGGAGGACGAGAGCGCCGCGATCGAAGGCGCTGTCGCAGCCACCGGCCCAATCGAGACCGGCGGTGGCGACCCGAACCAGGGACAGGGCGGCGGCGCCGGCCGGCGCCGCAGACGACGGCGGTGATTCGTCCACCCCGGCTGCGGGCCGGTGACGTCATCCGCGTGGTGGCTCCTTCAGGGCCGGTGCCGCGCGAGGCGTTTCTGGAGGGCGTCGAGATCCTGCGTCGTCGTTACGACGTCCGCTTTGACGAGGGTGTGTTCGCGCGCGACGGTTTTCTGGCCGGCGACGACCAGCGGCGACTGGGCGAGTTGACGGCGGCGCTGCACGATCCGGCCGCCAAGGCGGTGGTGATGGCCCGGGGCGGTTACGGGCTGTTGCGCCTGCTGCCATTTCTTGACGGCGCCGTGCTGCGCGCCCAGCCGCGGCCGCTGGTGGGATTTTCCGACGGGACGGTCCTGCTGGCGTTCGCCGCCGCCGCCGGCGTCACCGCCGTTCACGGCCCGGTGGTGACCCAGCTTGGCAACCTGGGCGAAGAAGATCAGCGGACGCTTTTTCGTCTGCTGGAAGAGCCGAACCCCGGCGTCTTGCTGAGCGGCCTGGGCCCGGTGATCCCGGGTCGCGCGGCGGGGCCTCTGCTGGGCGGCAACCTGGAGGTCTTCTCGCGCTTGATAGGGACGCCGTTCATGCCCGACCTAACCGGCGCCGTGCTGTTCCTCGAAGATCTGGGCGAGCGCCCGTACCGCATCGATCGGTTATTGACCACGCTGGATCTGGCCGGCGTCTTCAACGCGGTCAGCGCCGTGGTCGTCGGCGATTTCACCAGCTGCGACGAGCCGGAGGCGACCCGCGCTGGTTCGCCGACCGCCGACGAGGTCCTGCTGGAGCGTCTAGGTCGCCTGGCCATTCCGGTGGTGGTGGGGGCCGCCGTCGGCCACGGCACGCGCAACCGCGCCTTGCCGTACGGCGCGCTGGTCGAGCTGGACGCTTTCACCGGCGTACTGACCGCGCGGGAGGGCGCCGTCAGCTAGAGCGGCTTCGCCGCCGTGGAAGGGGCCTGCTGGCCCCTCCCACGAACCCTCCCCGACGCGACAAGAGCCGGTCCCAGATCTGATTCGGCATACTGTGTCTCCGGCGGGCAAAGCCCGCCTACGATCCAATTCGGAAAAGCGGTACACCCCATACCTTGACACCTGGAAGAGGGACCGAGTACAAGCCGGAGGCAAAAGCGACGTCATGTTTCGGGAAAACCTTCAGAAGCTGGTCAATCGCCTGGACGGCGGTGTTGCGGGCGTGCTGATGGGGTTCGATGGTATCGCCGTCGATTCCTGTGTTCGCGACGGGCAGAGTGGCCACGTCGCCGACATCCAGACCATCGGCATGGAGTTCGGTCACCTGGTCGGCCAGTTCCGCGGCGCGACCGAACGACTGGAGCTGGGCGGCTTGCGCGAGGTGACCATTCGCACCGACAAGCTGGTGGTGGTGATGTTGCTTTTGACCAAGGAATATTTTTTGGCCTGCGGGATCTTGCCGACCGGCAACGTCGGCAAGGCGCGCTATCTGGCCAAGCTGGCGGCGCCCCAGATGCGCGCGGAGCTGCAGTAACCGTCCATGGCGAAGAAGACGGCGCTCCCCACCGTGGTCGTGCTGCACGGTCCGAACCTGAACTTGCTGGGCGAGCGCGAACCGCACGTCTACGGCAACGTGACACTGGCCGAGATCGACGCCACCCTGACGGCGGCGGGCAAGGCCGCCGGCGTGACGGTGCGGACCGCGCAATCGAACCACGAAGGCGCGCTGATCGATCTCGTGCAGCAGGCGCGCGTCGACGCCGACGCCTTGATCATCAATGCCGGCGGTTTCACCCACACCAGCGTGGCCTTGCGCGACGCCGTCGCTGCCAGCAAGCTGCCCGCCATCGAGGTGCACCTGTCGAACCTGGCGGCGCGCGAAGGATTCCGCCACGCGTCGTTTCTGACGGCGGTGTGCGTGGGGCAGATCTCCGGATTCGGGGCGGGCAGCTACCGATTGGCGCTGACCGCGGCCGTCGACATCTTGAAACAGAAAGGACGCCTCCCTTGATGAACAAGCGCAATCAGTCGAAGGCCAGGCCATCGGCTAGCGCCCCGGGACATTCCAAGGCCGACAAGAAGATCGTCGACGTCAAAGGAATCAGCCTGGACCTGGTTCGGGAACTGGCGCGCATCGCGGGCGAGTACAACCTGTCCGAGGTGGAGGTGGATCCCACCGGGCACGTGCGCGTGCGGCGCCAGATGGCGGGCGCCGTGGCCGACGTGATGATGCCGGGCCCGCTCCCCGCTTTGTCGCTGGCCCCTCCGCCCCACGTCGAGGCGACCGCCGAGCCGGGAACGTTCGTCACCTCGCCGTTCGTCGGCACGTATTACAGCGCGCCGTCGCCTGATGCGTCGCCGTTCGTCGAGGTCGGCCAGGCCGTGCGCAAGGGGCAGGTGGTCTGCATCGTCGAAGCCATGAAGCTGATGAACGAGATCGAGTCCGAATCCGACGGCAGGGTGGCGGAGATCCTGGTGCAAAACGGCGAGCACGTCGAGTACGGCCAGCCTCTCATCCGTCTGACCAAGGGTTGATCGTCTGTTCAAGAAAGTCCTCATAGCCAACCGGGGCGAGATCGCCCTGCGCGTGATTCGTGCCTGCCGCGAGATGGGTTTGCGCTCGGTGGCCGTGCATTCGACCGCGGACGCCGACGCCCTGCACGTGCGGTTCGCCGACGAGAAGGTCTGCATCGGGCCGCCGCCGGCGCGGCTGAGTTACCTGTCGATCCCGGCCATCATCAGCGCCGCCGAGATCTCGGGCGCCGATTCGGTCCACCCCGGCTATGGGTTCCTCTCGGAAAACGCCCATTTCGCCGACGTCGTCCAGCGCTGCGGCCTGCACTGGATCGGTCCGCAGCCCGAATTGATGCGCCTCATGGGCGACAAGGTTTCGGCGCGCGCGGCCATGAGCAAGGCCGGCGTGCCCATCCTGCCCGGCACCGGCGTCCTGGAGACCGACGCCGAAGCGGAAGAAGCGATCGAGCGCATCGGCTTTCCCGTCATCATCAAGGCTTC
>JAXDMH010000642.1:0-4127 GCA_034666225.1 Myxococcales bacterium | reverse complement strand
GAGATGTGGGCCTCGTCGATGAACATGTTGCGGAACTGCGGGTCGGCATAGATGGCGCCGTGCACGCGTTTCAGCACGACCGTCTTCTGGAAGCCCTCGCGGCCCATCTGCGTGGCGAGAAAGATCTCCGCCATGCCGCCGTCCGCGACCTTCCTGACGATCTTGTATCGACCGTGTTTCGCCATCCGCCCCCGGGAAGTTAGCACTATCCAGCCCCGATGGGCCGGCCTGCCGCCGAAGGGGTGTGCCCAGGGCGACAGGCGGTTGATGCGTGGTCTACCGGCGTGGTCGCGGCAAACGCCGGCCGCGCCGAGCCGACGCGATCGCCAGCATGAAAGCGACGAAAATTGCCGCGCCTCGGTTCCCGCCTGAACCGGATTCTTCGCCGACCGCGCAGGTGCAGCCGCCGCCCTTGGTGCCGGCGGTGATGCGCTGGACCGAGCAGACCGGATTCTGGAAGTCGATGACGCAGGTGCCGACCCCCGTCGGCGTGATGTCGCACGACCAGCAGGGCGCCGGGCAGGTGATGTTCAGGCAAGGGTCGGCCTTGCATTCGCCCAGCGTCGGAACGCAGCGGTCGCCCGGGGCACATTGAATGGCGGCGCACTTGTTGGGCTGGCACTGGCCGCTGGCCATGTCGCAGTACTGACCTTTGTCGCACGCCACCTGGGTGCAGGCGTCGCTGACGCACTGGCCGGCCACGCAACGCTGGGTGGCGTTGTCGCAGGTGACGCGCGAGCAGAGATCGACGCAGGCGCCCTGGTCGCAATACGTTCCTTCGCCGCATTTGACGCCCAGGCACAGATCGACCTTGCAGGCGCCGCCGATGCAGCGCTGACCGGTCGGACAGCTTTCGCCCGGGCTGTTGCAGTCGACGCACTGACCGGCCTTGCAATGCTGTGGCGAGGGACAGTTGACCTTCTCGCACAGGCCGATGCAGTCGCCGGTGTCGTTGTCGCATTTCATGTCGGCGGGGCAGGTCTTGCGCAGACAGCGCTGCGGCACGCAGATGTCGGCGATGCACTGGTAACCGGCCGGGCAGGAGAACTCGCCCGAGCCGCACGGGATCTCGCACATGCCGGCGCGGCAGATGCGCCCGGCGTCGCAGACGGCCATGTTGTCGCCGACGCCGTCGCAGTCGTTGTCCTTGCCGTCGCAGACTTCGGGGCGGGGCAACACGCAGCCCACGCAGACGAACCCCTGGGCGCCGGCGCAGACCATGTGCCCGGCCTTGCAGTCGCCCTTGACGTCGACCTGGGCCTGGGTCAACCCCGGGCACAGGCAGGGCGTGCCCACCTGCGGGAAGACGCCGTTGTCGACGATGCCGTCGCAGTTGTCGTCCTTGCCGTTGCACAGCTCCGGCTGGGGCGTGGTGACGGTGTCGCATTCCAGGTGGCCGTTGCGGCACACGGTCGTGCCCGACTGGCAGATGCCCAGGTTGTTGCCGCAGGGCAGGCCGGTGCCGGGCAGGTTGCCGTTGTCGATGACGCCGTCGCAGTCGTCGTCCATGTTGTTGCAGGTCTCCACGCCGGGCGTGACGGTGGGCGCGTCGCAGAACGTGCCGCTGCCGTCGGGCTTGCACTGCAAGAGGCCTCCCCGGCGACAGGTGCCCAGCTGTCCGTTGGTGCAGCTCTGGCCGACCAGGAAGCCCTCGTCGATGCGGCCGTCGCAGTTGTTGTCCAGGCCGTCGCAGATCTCGTTGGGCACGGCGCAACCGCAGCCGGCGCCGCAGGCATTGGGGGGCAGCCCTTCGTCGATCTGACCGTTGCAGTTGTCGTCCTTGCAGTTGCAGGCCTCGACCGCGCAGTGGGTGAGGTTCACCAGATCCAACGGGCACATGTTCTTGACACCTTCATCGATGATGCCGTTGCAGTTGTCGTCCTTGCCGTTGCACATCTCGGCGGGAGGGACGGTCTCGGCGATGATTCCGATCAGCGCGGCTTTGACCGAAGCGGTGTCGGTCAGCGACACCTTGATGGCGCTGGTGGTGCCGCCGGCGAAGGCGATGGTGTTGTTCACCGAACCGGTCACGCTGGCGTCGGTGATGACGTACGTCTTGACGCCCGAATTGCGGAACAGCTTGCAGGCCTGGGCCACCGGATAGAACGTCGGCCCGGTGGACAGCGCGCAGGTCTGAAAGTTGGTGGCGCCCGGGTCGGTGTCGCATTCCTCGTTTCCGTCGGTGACCAGAATGACCACGTTCTGCCGACAGGTCTGCTTGGGATCGGCCGCGGTCTTGATGAAGTTGTCGAAGTAGAGCCTTGAGTAGTAGAGCGAACGGCCGAGAGGTGTGCCGCCGTTGGCGTGCAGTTCGGGATCGCTGATGGCGGCCACCGGGCCGGGATCTTCGGAGTCGTCGATATAGCGGTAGATGCGCGGCAGGTTGGCGTCGGCCGGATCAAAATCCGAGGGCCCCGGTTTGGTGCCGGGCGCGGCCTTGGTCAGGTCGACGCGCAGGGCCTGGCTGATCGACTGGTCGAACCAGGGGCCGTACGGCGTCTCGGCGGCGGTGGTGTTCAACGCCATCAGCGGATCGCCCGACAGACGGCAGCCATTGCCGACGCTGGGATCGACGTAATAGTGCCCGACCGGGCCGGCACCGCAGGCCGGCGAGGTGCAGGTGGCGCAGCCGAAGTTCATGGCCCCACGGGGAGCGTCGTTGCGCGCCAGCATCGGATCGCTGAGCTGTGGGAACGACATCAGGCCAAAGTTCGCCTCGTCGGTGCCGGTCTGGGCCAGCGCTTCGCGCAGCGCGGTCTTGAGGGAATAGAGGCGGCTGAATTTTCCGGTGGGCGCCGCCGGGCAGCTCATCGCCTGTTCGTTGATGCGCTCGCCGGCCCAGGTGCTGGTCTCGTCGAGCTGCATCGAGCCCGACGTGTCGAACACGATCAAGATGTTCGGTCGCAAAGACTGCGCCTCCGCCGGGCGCGCGGTCAAAAGAGCGGATGCAGCGGCGATGCCCCAGGCGAGGCGCCGGGTCATCGTGCGCTCCGCGAACGGCGGCGACGCGAAACAACGACGGCCAGGCCTAACAACATGAGGCCGGGTGAACCGAAGGCGGCTGTGAAGTTACCGCCGGCGTCGACTGTGCAGCTACAACCGCCGCTGCTCGCCGTGTTGCCGGTCTTGGTGTCGGTCTGGGCGTCGCTGCCGGCGTCGGCCACAGTCGTGCCACCGCTGCCGCCCGAATCGCCGCCCGAGCCGCCGCTGCCGCCCGTATCGCCGCCCGAACCACCGGCGCCGCCGGTCGCAGCGTCGCCGGCCGCCACGTCGGCGGTGCTCGTCTCGGCGCTGACCTCGGCGACCAGATCGCCGCTGGTCGCGACGTCGGTGGACCCGCCGATGTCGACGGGCACATCGGCGGTGTCGGCGCTGGAGCCCGCTTCGGCCGCGTCGACGTTCGCGCTGTCGCCACCCTCGGCGCCGCCGCCGTCGCTGCTGCTGGCCACGTCACCGTCGCCGCCGCCGTCGCTGCCGCTATCCGTTCCAGCGTCCGGCGTCTTGTCGACGCAGACGCCGCCCCTGCAAACCTGCTGTGACGAGCAGACGACGTTGTCGCACGGATCGATACAGGCGCCGCCCTGGCAGACCTGGCCCACGGCGCAGGTGGCGCTGCCGCAGGGGTCGACGCAGCTTCCCGCCTTGCAGATGAAGACGCCCGGGCAGGTGACACCCTTGCACGCGTCGACGCAGGTGCCGGTGCCGCCACCCGCCTCGCACTTCTGTCCGGCTGGACAGGTGACGCCCTGGCAGGCGCCGACGCAGGTGCCGCTGGCGGCGTCGCACTTCTGCACCGACGAGCAGGTGACGATGGTGCAGGTGCTGACGCAGCTGCCGTTCTGACAGGTGTCGCTGGACGGACAGGTGACGCCGTGACACTTGTCGACGCAGCTGCCCGCTTCGCATTTCTGTCCGGGGCAGGTGACGCCGTCGCAAGGATCCGAACAGACGCCCAGCTGACAGATGTCGCCCGCCGGGCAGGTCAGCACGCTGCACGCGTCGACGCAGCTTCCGTCCTTGCAGGTCTTGCCGGTGCCGCAGGTGACGCCGTGACACTTCGAGACGCAGCTCCCCGCTTCGCACTTCTGGTCAGAGGCGCAGGTGACGCCCATG
This sequence comes from Myxococcales bacterium, assembly GCA_034666225.1. Classification (GTDB taxonomy): domain Bacteria; phylum Myxococcota_A; class Polyangia; order Fen-1088; family Fen-1088; genus DATKEU01. The sequence continues at coordinate 14 of JAXDMH010000642.1, read as the reverse complement.
CACGGGTCGACGCA
>JAXDMH010000641.1:0-5144 GCA_034666225.1 Myxococcales bacterium | reverse complement strand
CTCGGCTACGGTGGCCAGGGTTCGATGAAGCCGAATGAGCACGCCATTCATCCCGGCGCCGACGACAACGCGTCGGGAACGGCGGCGGTGCTTGAGATCGCCGAGGCCTTCGCGACGTCATCGGTGCGGCCCAAACGATCGATGATGTTCGCGGCGTTCACGGGCGAGGAGCGCGGCCTGCTGGGGTCGGAGGTGCTGGCGGCGCACCCGGGAACGCGCAAGGTGGTGGCGATGATCAATCTGGACATGGTTGGGCGCCTCAATAACGGCGCCCTGGAGATCGGCGGCGCGCCCACGTCGCCGCAGTGGGAGGAGACGGTCAACGCGGCCAACGCCGCCGGCGCTGCGAACGGCGATCGCCTGGTGCTGACGTTTCCCAAGCGGGTGGTGGGCAACAGCGACCACGCTTCGTTCCTGAAGAAGGACGTGCCGGCGCTGTTCCTGTTCACCGGCATGCACGGCGACTATCACCGGGTCAGCGACACCTGGGACAAGGTCAACGTCGATGGTCTGGTCAAGGTGGCGCGGCTGGCCTTCCGGGTGGCGCGCCTGGTGGCCGATCGTCCGCTGCCGCTGGCCTTCGTGGCGCCGTCGTGGACGGGCGGCGGGGCGTCCGGTTCGGCGCACGGATCGTCGGTGCGGCTGGGCGTGATGCCGGACTATCAGGCGGAGGGGGCCGGCCTGCGCGTCAGCGCGGTGATGCCGGGCGGTCCGGGCGCGGCGGCTGGATTGCTGGCCGGCGATGTCATCGAATCGGTGGGCGGCAAGCCGGTGGGCGACATCGAGGCGTACATGGAGATCTTGGCGACGTTCAAGCCGGGCGATCAGACCACGCTGAGCGTGCGACGCGACGGTGCCGAGCGGGCGGTGAAGGTGACGTTCACGCCGCCGCCGCCCAGCACCGTCGAGGAAAAACCTTGACCACGACGGCGGGCGGTTCGGCGGGCGGTGTCGCGGGAGGTTCCGATCGCCCGCTGGTGGGTCGCACCATCGCCTTGCCGGAGACGCGCGAGCTGGATCGCCTGGCTCAGTTGCTGGAGGAAGCGGGGGCGACGGCCATGCGCTGCCCGATGGTGGCGATTCTGGACACGCCCGACCCGGCGCCGGTGGAAGCCTGGCTGGATCGCCTGGCGGCGGGACAGCTCGACGATCTGATCTTGCTGACCGGCGAGGGGCTGCGGCGCCTGCTGGGCCTGGCCGAGCGCACCGGTCGGCGACCGGCGGTGCTGCAGGCGCTGGCCCGCGTTCGCAAGATCACGCGCGGACCGAAACCGGCGCGGGCGCTGCACGAGATCGACATGTCGTCTGATCTCCCGGCGGCGGTCCCCACGTCGCAAGGGATCATGTCGGAGCTTTCGTCGCTGGATCTTCATGGGCGCCGGGTGGGCCTGCAGCTGTACGGGCAGGAACCGAACCGGCCGCTGGTCGATTTTCTGACGGCGGCCGGCGCCGAGGTTCACACGGTCATGCCGTACATCTATGCGCCGGCCAGCGACGACCAGCGCGTCTGCGACGTCATCGCCGGCATGCAAGAGGGGCGCGTCGACGCCATCGCCTTCACCAGCGCGGCGCAGATCGATCGCCTGTGGCAGGTGGCGAAGGAGCGCGACTGTCAGGCGGCGCTGCAGGCCGGGATGGCGCGCGTGCGTGTGGCGGCCATAGGTCCCATCGCGGTGGAGGCGCTGCAGGCGCGCGGCGTGCGCGTCGACATCGTCCCCGAGAAAAGCTTCGTGATGAAACGGCTGACGGCGCGGATCATCGAAGCGCTGCGCGCGCCACCCGCGGCCGTCACTGCAGGGTGATGTTGTCCAGCAGGACGACGGTGTCGTAAAGGCTGTCGCCGAGATCGTTCAGCGAAAAGCGCAGGGTGATGTTCTTGGGGGCGCCCGCCCATTTCGAGACGTCGAACGGGCCAAAGTGCTTCCACCCCGTCGCGTACGTCTTGCCGTCGTTGTCGATGTAGCCATAGTCGGGGACCTTGAACAGCGAATCGACGACGGTGTCGCACAGGTCGCCGATCTTCATCGCCTGCAGGACCGTCGTGGCGCCGGCGGCGTCGGTCTCTTCGATCGTCACCTTCAGGTTGTCCTGGTACTTGGGGTCGTTGCAGTAGGATTTGAACTCGGCCGAGATGAAGTTCCAGTCATAGCTGAGCTGGGCGGTGCCGGCCGGCACGCAGAACGTCTGGTACAGCTCGCCGTTGGTCTGGGTGAAGCCAAGGCCGGTCGAGATGAGGCCCATCTTGGTCCCGTCAGTCGGGTTGTAACCGCCCAGCTTGGACATGACGCGGGCGTCGCCGTGGCTGAGCCAGGCGGTCGATTGCGGGCTGGCGGCGTTGCTGCGATCGACCTCTTCAAAGCCGGCATTGCGCAGGCTGGCCACCGAGGCGATGGTGACGGGCTGGCGGGCCAGCATCTTGAAATAGGCGGGGTGGTGAATCACCGGCACGGGGGCGGGCAGCTTGCTGCCATTGCTTGCGCCCCAGGCGGCCGACGCCGGCCACTGCACGGCGCGCTTTTCGTCGCCCGAGCCTTCGTCGTGCTGTTCGGCGGTAAAGCAGTCGGCGGTGCTCTTGCTGGACCCGTCGTCATTGCGCCCGTCGAGGAGACACTGCAAGAACGCCTTGCCGGTCTGGTAGGCGAAGGCGCTCTTCACCATGTCGGAGTAGCCGAAGTAGGCGGCGGCGCCTTTGCGCAGGAACGCGGCGGCGAACTCGCCGTTCCAGAAGCTGCGGCAGGCGCCCACATAGATGAAGCTGTTTTGAAAACGGCCGGGCAAGGCGTCGATGAACTTCGGCGTGATGAAGAAGCGGCGTGTGCCGGCCACCACCGGGCCGATGGCCATCTGGACGGTCTTCAATTCCAGCTCGTATTTGCGCAGCGATTCGGGGGTGACCTTCTCGGCGGTCAGCAAGAATTCGTGGGCGGGCAGTTGCTTGGCGGCGGGCGTTCCGGGCAGGTCGTCGTACGACGTGCCGTGCATGGTCAGGAAGACCAGGCCGTGGCGGGTCAACTGGCGCAGGCGATCTATGGTGACGTCGTCGTCGCTGAAGACGTTGGTGGTCTCGAACGAGGGGCAGCTGCGGGCGCGCAGATCGTCGGCGTTGTCGGCGCCTTCGTCGCTGGCGCCGAAGTCCTGGTGGGCGGCGGCGCCGCAGAAGGTGGCGTGGTTGCCCACCTCGACGCTGCCGCGTTCGTCGGGGTTGCCGTCCATCATGCCGACGACGATGCCGGCTGTGGTGACTGCCCAGGTTCCGGTGCCGCCCGCTGATAGACCGCTGTGGTCGACGTTGGGATCCTGGGCGATGGCGGCCGCGGCGGCGCCATAGGACGCGGTGAGGTCGCCTTTCTTGGACTGGAATCCATCGTCCATGGCGGCGGCAGCAGCGGCGGCGCCGGTCAGTTCGGCTTCGGTGGGGTGGGGGACGAACGCGATCGTGCCCATGGCGGCGACCTCGGCGGCGGCGCCGGTCATGTCGGTGGCGGTGGCGCCCAGGGTCAGGGCGCTCTCGGCGCTCTTGGTGATGCGGAAGCGCGCCGAGTAGACGCCGTCACCCGGGATCTCGTCGCCGGAGACGCCGAAGTTGCCGTCGTCGAACATGGTCGAGATGATGCCGGCGACGCCGCCGGAGGGATCCATCTGGGCCAGCTTGACGCTGGCGGGATCGATGTTGCCGACGCTGGTGTCGATGCCGACGCTGACCACCACGTCCGTGGCGTCACCGACGAAGCCGGCGGCCGGCGTCGTCTGCGGGTTGCCCACCACGCCCAGGAAGTTGTTGCGGCGGACCAGCACGCCTTTGCTGGCGTGGGTGCCGTCGGAGGCGACGGCGTCGATGGTGATGAAGTTTTCGCCGGGAATGAGGGGGACGTCGACGGCGGCCCAGGTGTCGGTGCCCAGCGCCGTGCCGCTGCCGGCCGGGCTGTCCCAGCGCACCTCGCTGGGGGCGCCGAAGGCCAGGCCTTCCAGCGAGATCGACGACGAGGTGGTGGTGATCTCGTCGGCGGGGGTGGGACCGATGATGGCCACGTCCAGGCGTTCGCCGCGCTGGGAGGGCGGCAGGCGCGAGGCGACGCCGCCGTTGTCGTCGGGGTTGGTGGTTTTTGTCTTGGAGACGCCGCACGCGCCAAGGGCGATCGCGGCGCCGATGCCGACATAGATGACCAGTGGTCGAAGGGGGCGCATGGCTGGTCTTTCGATCGTCGGCGGTCACGCGGTCAGACTTTAGACGCCGCGCTTTCAGACCAGGCCCAAAGGGTCCAGGGGCGCGCGCTGATTGCGTCGCCGCCGACAACGATGCAAAAGTGCGGTTCATGGCGCTGCCCCTCGCGCGAAAAGCTGGTTTTTCTTCTGTGTTTTTGGCCCGCGCCGCCATCGTGGTCGGCGTGGCGCTCGGTTCCTGTTCCGGATCGTCGGGGGGATCGGCCATTCCGCCCGGGCCGGGGCAGGGGCTGATTCGCGGCAAGGCGCCGATGCGCGCCGTCGGTGTCGTGCATCCAGAGCGCCTGACGGACGGGCTGGCGGTGCTGCCGGGGAACTTCTGGCGGACCGAATTGACGTCTGTGCTGACGTCGCACGAATCGTCGGTGATCTACGACCTGGGTCAATCGACGGCGATTCACTGCGCGCTGTTGGAGGGCGACAACAACGACAACTATCGACTGTCGGTTTCCGACGACGGGACGACGTTCACACCGCTGTGGACGGCGCCGCCGGTGCCGGGGGCCGGCATGCGCTATCGCTATACAAAGGATCTGAGCGGCCAGGGACGGTACCTGCGCTGGCAAGCCGACGGCGGCGACGGCGCGTACAGCGTGGGCGAGCTGGCGGTGTTTCAGGACTGCCCGGCAGAGTGGCCGCCCACGCTCAGCGAGGCCAGCGGCACGTCGCTGCAGGAGACGGCCCAGTTCCGTATCTGGCTGTTCGGCGTGGCGATGGTGGTTTTCTTGCTGATCTTCAACAAACAGTCGCGCGATTTCGTGCGCCTGCTGTTTGTCGTGCCGGTCGGGCTGGGGCTGTCGGCGGCGATTTCGCTGGCCGACGTGTGGCCGGTCGAGGAACCGGAGCAGTTCGTGCTGCGCACGGTGATCGCCGCCGTCGCCGCGGTGGCGTTGCTGCGCGAGTTCTTTGGACGGGGCAAGTCC
>JAXDMH010000640.1:0-3328 GCA_034666225.1 Myxococcales bacterium | reverse complement strand
CTGTGGCGGGCGGCCATCGCCGCGCGCGAACGAACCGGCGGCGCCGCAATCGAAGCGTTGCCTCTTTACGAACGGATCGTCGAGGGCGATCCGGCGGCTGATGCGCTGGCGCTGTTCGAACGCCTGGCAGCCCGCCGGGGCGACTGGGCGCGCGTGGTGCTGGCGCGACGGACGCTGGCCGAGCGGGCCAGCGACCCGCAGGTGCGCGCGGCGCTGCTGTGGGAGCTGGGACAGGCGCGCGCCGAGGCCGGTGATCTGGTGGCGGCCTGTGCCGATCTGGAACTGGCCCTGGGCGCCGACCAGACATTTCTGCCGGCGTTGCGTGCCCTGGCCCGTCTGCGCGAACGCCTGGGCAATCCGCGCGCGGCGGCCGAGCTGTACGTGCAGGAGGGACGCGCCACCAAGAGCCCCGAGCGGGCGGCGGACTGCTTTCGCCAGGCGGCCCGTCTGTTCGCCAACGCCGTTCGCGACGACCAGGCGGCGGCGGCCTGCCTGGAAGAAGTGCTGGCCCTGGATCCCGACGCCGAGGTCGACTTTCAGGTGCTGGAGGTGATTCTGCGCAACCGCCACGAGGAAGCGCGCCTGATCGAAGTGCTGCGCCGGCGTGCCGCGGCCGGCACCGGTGACAAGCGGCGCGATCGCTTGTTGCATCTGGCCGGGTTGCTGCACGATCTGGGCGCCAACGGCGAGGCGGTGATCGCGTTGACCGAGGCGGTGGAGACCGATCCCACGTCGGTGGTGGCACTGTTGCGTCTGGCCGAGCTTCTGTCCGAACGTCGGCGTCCCGCCGAGGCGGTGACCAGCTTCCGGCGCGCCATCTCTGTGACGTCCGACGCCAACACGGTCAGCGCGGCCTGGATTCGCGTCGGCGAGATCGCCGAGCGTGACCTGGGCGATCTGGTGCTGGCCACCGGCGCCTACCAGAGCGCGCTGCTGTCGGCGCCCGATGACATCAAGGCGCTGGGCGGGTTGGTCCACGCGCTGGTCAGGAAGCGCGAGCCGATCGAGGCGGCTGCCATGCTGCGCCACCTGGCCACCGTCGATCCGGATCGCGAGGCGCGCGTCGCCCATTTCATTGCGCTGGGTGACCTGCTGGCCGGTCCGGTCGAGGACGCCGAGGCGGCGGCCGAGGCTTTTGAAGACGCCCTGGCCCTGGATCCGGTGAACGATGCCGCGCTGGAGCGGCTGGACGCGCTGGTCACCCAGCTGGACGAGCCGGCGCGCCTGGCCGAAGCGCTGACGCGGTACCTGGAGATCGAGCCGGGCTCGACGCGACGACGGATTCAGCTGGCGGCGCTGTGGAGCGGACCGCTGGTGTCGCCCCACCGCGCCATCGAGGAGCTGCGCATCGTCCTGCGCGGGACGCCCGACAACGCGCCGGCGCGTGCCGAGCTGGCCCGCGTGCTGGAAGAGGCATTCCGTCCCGCGGAGGCGGTGGCCGAGCATCTGGCCTTGCTGCGCATCGATCCCTTGCGGCTGACGTCACTGCGGGCGCTGCGCCGGCTGTTTGAACGCACCGGCGAACGCGATCGCGCCGATCGGGCCCTGGGCGTGCTGGTGGCGCTGGGCGCCGTCGATCCCGGCGAGGCGCGGGCCGTGCGCGAGGCGCGGCTGCGCTGGTCGCCCGATCTGCGCAATCCCATCAGCACTGTCGATTTCGACGCCATCATCCGCCATCCCGACGAGCATCATCCCGCCACGGCGCTGCTGGCCGCGATGCTCGAAGTGGTGCCGCGCCTGTACGGGGCCAGCATCGAAGATTGGGGCCTCACCAAATCGGATCGGCTGGGGGCGCGATCGGAAGAACCGATCCGCGCCACCGTCGGCGCGGTGGCCGGCGTGCTGGGCCTGGGCGACAGCTTTGATCTTTACCTGGCCCGCACCGGCGTCACCCAGATCGAGATCGACGCCACGCAACCGCCGGCGCTGCTGGTGCCGACCAACTTTGCGGCGATGCCGCGGCAGGAGCTGTTCGGCCAGCTGGGGCACAAGCTGGGGCGTCTCCGGGCGGGCACGCACGTGGCGGCGCGCATCCCCACCAAGGAGCTGGGCCTGGTCGTCGCCGCCGGCGTGCGCACGGTGTACCCGGATTACGGCCGGGGCGCGTTGCCCGAAGATCGGTTGAACGAGATGAGCCAGAAGATCTCCCGCGCCTTGCCGCGCCGGCATCGCCGGGCGTTCGAGCAGGCGGCGCTGTCGTTCCGCGACGGCGGCGTGTTCGACAGCGATCGCTGGCGGGCCGGGCTGGCGCACACCGGGCAGCGGGCGGCCCTGTTGATTGCCGGTGATGTGGTGGGCGCGTTTGAGCAGATCGTGCGCGTCGATCGCAACCTGGCAGCGGCGGCGGTGCGCGGGTCGGACGAGTTGATCGCGGCGGCACGGGCCAACATCGAGGCCGTGGAGATGATCAACTTTGCGCTGGGCGACGAGCTGGCGGCGTTGAACGTGCGGCTAGGGTCTTCGTGACCTGATCAGCCCTACCACTCGACGCGGGCGGCGTCGGTTTCTACCTTGGGCTCCATGGTCAGCTCGTAGGATTTTTCCAGGCCCTTCAGTGTCAGCGTCGCCTTGTATCGAACCTGGACGGCGATGGTCTTGCCGCGGCTGATCATCACTTCGGCTTTGGGATCGGTGACGCCCAGTTTCTTCACTGACTCGAGCAGCTCGTCGTGGATGCGGGTCAGCCCTTCGCTGGACTCCGGTTCTGGTCGGAGGTTGGCCTTGTAGGCGCGGGGCAGGGTCTCGCCCAGTTCGTTTTTGACGTTGGCGTTGAGGGCGATGATGGGCCAGGCGCTGACCGCTACCCAGGCGCCGCCGGCCAGGACCAAGAACAAGGTGACCGAGACGGTGTTGATGCGCCTTGGTTGCTTGTAGTTGGTCGCCACGCGACCTCAGGCTAGCTGGCCGGCGCGTTCGCGTCAAAAGTTGCGGCGGCCCGCGACGCGTTCCGCAGCTCGCGGCCGGCGCGGCTGCGCAGGCACAGAACGCCGATCAGGATCTGGCAGCCCAGGCTGATGAATTGCCCGACCAGGCTGGCCGCCAGCACGGCCGCTTCCTGGGCGGCGCGGTCTCCCGGTGCATAGCGGGCGAAGAAAAACACCATGGCCGCCTGGGTGGTGCCCAGCCCCTGCACGGAGATCGGCAGCACCGCGACGAAGAACACCACGGGCAAGCAGACCAGCGCCTGCACCACCGGCACGGCGACGCCGAAGGCGTGCAGCATGGCGGTCTGATAGGCGATCAGCGCGGCGATGTGGGGCAGGCGGACGACCAGGGCCCGCAGGTGCCCGCGCAGGCCCGCGGACAGAAGCACGTCGAAGATGGGACG
>JAXDMH010000639.1:0-5816 GCA_034666225.1 Myxococcales bacterium | reverse complement strand
CGCCTGCAGCGACGGCGGCACCACGCCCACGCTGCCCCCTTCCGCGATCGCCACCAGCGTCGCGCGCACCACGATGGCCGCCGCTTCGAAGGCGGCGGAGTCTTCCCCGGCGCGAGCGGCAGCAGCGGCACCCCGCCCGCAGGTCAGGCGTCCCACGGCGCGCACCAGAACGCTGCGGGTTTTCGGCTGGCCGATATGCACGACCAGGCGATCGACGTCGACGACGCCGGTGGCACCAGGGACTCCAGTGCCAGCAGCGACGGGCGGTGTCCCCGCGTGGCCGCAGTGGCCATAGGAAAACCAGATCACGGCGTCAGCCTGTTCGCGGGCGGCCAGCGCGTCGGCGCCGGCGATCTGATCGACCAGCCCCGCCGGCCGGGCATCGTCGGCGGCGGTGACAAAGGTGATGGCCAGATCGCTGGCGTGTCCGCGCAGGCGGGCCAGCACTTTTTGATCGGTCTCCTCTCCCAGGCGGACAATCACGCGCAGCGGGACCGCGGGCACCGTATCGGCGGCGCGGGCGGGACCGCTGCCGCGGGCCGCCAGCACCGAAAGGCCCACGGCCAACCTGGCCAAGGCGCGGATGCGGGGGCCCATCGGGCAAACGCTACAGGGATCGCGTTTGGGGGGGCTAGAAGAAACGCGAAGCCCCGGGCCCGGTTTTGTGGTACGCCGTAGCTATGGGTCTGGGGACGAGCTTTGGGGCTCGTTCCGGCACCGGCTGGAACGCCTCGCTGGTAATCGCGGGGAAGGTTCTATTCGCCGCCTCTTGTTTGGCCAGCGGACTTTCGGTCCTGTCGGTCTTGTCTTGCACCACCCAGATCGACAACGCGGCCCAGCTGCCGCCCGCCAGCATCAGCGCCGACGCCGGTGGCCAGTTGCCCGGCGATTCCACCGGCGCCATCGGCTGTCCGGGCGGCGGCACGACAACTGTCAGCGGCACCGTGGTGGCGCCCACGCCGGCCCGTTTCGGTCGCGCCGATCCTCTGTACAACGCCCTGGTCTACATCCCGACCACGGAGGTGGCCGCTTTTTCAGCGGGCGTTTCCTGTGACCGCTGCGGCGCGGTGTCCGGCTCGCCGCGCACGACGGTGCTGACCGGTCCTGACGGCCGGTTCACGCTGCCCGTCGGCGCCGCGGGACGGAACGTGCCCCTGGTCATCCAGATCGGCCGCTGGCGGCGGCAGGTGGTCATCCCCGAGGTGGTGGCCTGCGCCGACACGCCGTTGCCCGCCGAGCTGACGCGCCTGCCGCGCAACCGCAGCGAAGGGGACATTCCCGCCATCGCCATCGCCACCGGGCAGTGGGATCCGTTTGATTGCACCCTGCGCAAGATCGGCATCGACGAATCCGAGTTCACGCTGCCGGGTGAATCAGGGCGCGTGAACATGTGGACGTACAAGGGCCATCACCTGGGCCCGGGGACGCCCTATGGCGATCAGCTGATCGGCAGCGCGCCGACGATGAATCACTATGACATCGTCATTCTCCCCTGCGACAGCGCCGATTCGAAAAGCCCGCTGCTGCAGCGCAACCTGGTCGACTACGCCAACAAGGGCGGCCGCATCTTCCTGACCGACTGGAGCTATTCGTGGTTGCGCGACGGCCAGCGCGGCACCTTCGAGAACACGGTGATCTGGAAGTCCGATCTGCCCGCGCAGCAGGGGATCGATTTCGTCGGCCGCGTCGACCTGGGATTTCCCAAGGGCGTGTCGTTTTCACAGTGGCTATCGGTGGTGGGCGCCACCGGGGCCACGTCGGGACAGATTCCCATCCACGATCCGTTCGCCGGCTTCAGCATCATCGAGAGGGTCGTCCCCCCGACGCAAAGCTGGATCTACACCGACGGCACCACCGCGGGCGCCGTGCCGTCGATCCAGAACTTCACCTTCAACACACCGGTCGGCATCACCGACGACCAGCAGTGCGGGCGCGTGGTGTTCAGCCAGTTCCACGTGGCCAGCGACAGCGTCGGTGACGGACTGTTCACGCCGACCGCGACGCCGCCCGGCCGCCTGGCGTCGGCCACCTTCCCATCGCAGTGCAACGCCAGGCCGATGACGCCGCAGGAGAAGGCGCTGGAGTTCATGCTCTTCGACGCCTCGTCCTGCATCCAGTCCGATCGCAGCGGCCCGGTCATTCCCTGACCGGCAGAAGAAGGTTTAGCGGCCGCCGCCGCGTCGTCGCGCAGCCTCGCGCGATCGTCCGCTGACCTCGGGCACGCGGGCCAGGTGAACGGCGAACCAGCGGCGCGGATCGTACCAGGTGGTCTGCAGGCGGAAGCCGGCGCTGGTCAGCAACGTGCGCACCATGGCGCTGGTGAACTTGTAGCTGGATTCGGTGTGAATGCGTTCGCCGGCGGCGAAGGGAACGGACACGCCCAGGGCTTTGATGGTCACGCGCTGGTCCACCAGGCTTTGCAGAAAAAGCTCGATGCGCGAGGCGGTGCCGTTCCAGCGCACCAGATGTTGAAAGCGATCGAGAGCGAAATTCGCGCCCAGGTCGCGGTTCAGCCGGGCCAGCACGTTCTTGCTGAAGCGCGCGGTGACACCGGCGTCGTCGTCGTACGCCGGCAACAGGTGGGCGGGACTCTTGCGCAGGTCGGTGCCCATCAGGAACGCATCGCCCGGCGCCAGATGCCGGCGCACGGCGCCCAGCAAGGTGCGCGCGGCGCGGGCGTCATAGTTGCCGATGTTCGAGCCCAGGAACAGCACCAGCCGCCGGCCTGTCATCGAGCGCAGAAAACCCAGGTCTTCCGGATAGCGCGCCACCACCGGCTGAACGACGAGGCCTTCCAGGCGGCGCAATTCGTGTTGCGCCTGCGCCAGCGCCGCCGGCGAGACGTCGACCGGCATGTAATGGCCGCGCCCCTGGTGTTGCAAGAGAGCCTGCAACAGATGGCGCGTCTTCGAGGCCGAGCCGGCGCCCAGCTCGACGACGGAGAGGGGAGGACCGGCCGCTTCGATCATCGCGCTGGCGTTGTCGGTCAGGATGGCCCGCTCTGTGCGGGTCAGGTAGTACTCGGGCAGCTCGGTGATCTCTTCGAACAGCGCCGAGCCCTGGTCGTCGTACAACAGCCAGGCCGGCAGACGCTTGCGCGCACGCAGCAGACCGTCGACGACGGCGGCGGCCACGGCGCGCGTGGTCTCGTCGATGGCGGCCGGGCGCAGGCGCGGGCGAGCCGGGCCAATATCCAGATCAATGTCGGTGGCAATGGTCATGCGTCACGCGCCAGGCGAATCCCGCTGGCCTGCCAGCGTGCCTCCGGCGGGAAAAAATTGCGATAGGTGGCGCGGATGTGACCGGCCGGGGTGAAACACGAGCCGCCGCGCAGCACCATCTGGTTGCACATGAACTTGCCATTGTATTCGCCGATGGCCCCGGCGGGCGACCGATAACCGGGGTACCCGGAATACGGGCTCTGCGTCCATTGCCAGACATCGCCGTAGGTCCCGGCGCGCGCGGGCCCCGGTTGAAAGCGTCCCGCGTCGGCGAAATGGCCGACCACGGGCTGTCCGTCGGCGGCGTGTTCCCATTCCTGTTCGGTGGGCAGGCGGGCCCCGGCCCAGCGCGCGTAGGCATCCGCTTCGAAATAGCTGACGTGGCTGACCGGTTGGTGCGCGTCGACGGGCATCAGACCTGCCAGCGTGTACATCATCCAGACTCCGTCAAGCTGTTCCCAGTAAAGCGGCGCCTGCCACTGCTCGGTTTGACAGTGCTGCCACCCGTCGGACAGCCACAACGCGGGGCGCGTATAGCCGCCGTCGCGCACGAAGCTCAGGTATTCGCCGCAGGTCACCGGCCGATCGGCCAGCGCGAAGGCGCGCAGGAATACGCGGTGGCGCGGCCCTTCGTTGTCGAAGGCGAACCCGGGACCTTCGTGGCCGATCGACACCAGCCCTTCGCGAAAAGGACGAAACGCCATGGCGGCCGGTGGGGCCGCTCCTGGCCCGACCCCGTCGCTGCGGTCGTTGTCGTCGAAAGGCCCCAGGTACGGCGGCCGCAGGGGATTCGATCCCAGCACGTGTTTGATGTCGGTCAGGATCAGCTCCTGGTGTTGTTGTTCGTGGTGCAGGCCCAGCTGAACGGTGGCGGCCAGGGCCTGATCACTGATGCCGGCTTCCAGCAAACGTGTCATGCCATCGTCGACGTGGCGACGGTAGGCGTGAACGTCGGTCAGCGCTGGCCGAGACAGCAACCCGCGCCGCGGTCGTTCCAGGCGCGCCCCCACCGCTTCATAGTACGAATTGAACAGAAACCGGTACGTCGGATCGAAAGGCCGATAGGCGGTGCCGTGCGGTTCCAGGATGAACGTCTCGAAGAACCAGCTGGTGTGGGCCAGGTGCCATTTCGTGGGGCTGGCATCGGGCATGGATTGCACCAGCTGGTCCTCGGGGGACAGCGGAGCGGCCAGCGCCACGGTTTGCCCGCGCACGGTGCGGTATGCGTCGAGAAGAGCCATCGTCGTCGCAGGTCGGATGTCGGATGTCGGAAATCGAACGTCGAATGTCGGTTGGCGTCGAGGCCGGCCGGTAACATAGCGCCGAAACGGCGACCAGGCGCGCCCTTGGTGTTTACGGGCGCAGGCCTTTGGGGACCAGCACTCTTTCCAGCAGATCGAACACGCCTTGCACGGCCAGCGCCAGCAGGGACGCGGGCAGGGCGCCTTCCAGGATCAGGGGGATATCGTCCAGGCGAATGCCGGTGAAGATCGGCTGGCCCAGCCCGCCCGCGCCGATCAGCGCGCCCAGCGTCGCCGTGCCGACGTTGATGACGGCGGCGCTCTTGATGCCGGCCAGGATGGTGCCCAGGGCCAGCGGCAATTCGATCTGCCACAGAATGGCCAGCGGGGGCAGGCCCAGCGCCTGTGCCGAATCGCGCAGCGACGGTGACACTCCCCGCAGGCCGGCGTGCGTGTTTCTTACGATCGGTAGCAGGCTGTACAGAAACAGCGCCGCCGTGGCAGGCAGCGCGCCGATTCCCAGCAGCGGGATCATGAACACCAGCAGCGCCAGCGACGGGATGGTCTGCACCACGCCCACGGCGGCCAGCACCACCTGACCCAGGCGCGGGCGACGGGCGGCCAAGATCCCCAGCGGCAGGGCGATGGCGATCGCCGCCAGCAGCGACACCGCCACCAGCGCCAGGTGCTCGCGCGTGCGCCGCCAGATCATCGCGGCGGCCGCTTCGTCGTGAGGGGCGCCCGGCCCGGTGGTGGCGGTCGGTGGTTGTCGGCCGGTTACCCTGGCCACGAACTTCGCCGCCACGGCCGCCTCGGACACCTTGTTCAGCTTGGCGTCGGCGTTCATGGCCGTCATCGTCGCGGCGTCGATGGTGCCGGTCAGGTGCTGCAGCGCCGTGAAGGCGGGCGCAAAGCGTGTCTCGGCGTCCAGGCGATGGACCAGGACCGCTTCATAGCGCGGGAAAAAACCGCGGTCGTCGGCCAGCACGCGCAGGTCGTAACGGCGGATCTCGGCGTCGGTCTGGTAAAGGTCGGTGGCGTCCAGGCTGCCGTCGACCAGCCCGCGATAGGCAAGATCATGATCCAGCCCCTGCACGGCGCTCTGGGGCAATGCATAGCGCGCCGCCAGGCCCGGCCAGCCATCGCGCCGGTTCATGAATTCGTTGCTGAACCCAAAACGCAGGTCCGGGTGGCGCGCCAGATCCGACAGCGTGCGGATGTTTTTTTCGGCCGCTCGCCCGGCGCGCATGCCGATGGCGTACGTGTTGTCGAATCCCAGCGGACCGATCAGCCCGACGCCGCGCGCGCGCAACAGCGGCCGCAGCGTCGCCACGTCGGCGCCGGCCGGCGCGGC
>JAXDMH010000638.1:0-2890 GCA_034666225.1 Myxococcales bacterium | reverse complement strand
CGGTGACCACCAGGGCCAGGGCGACCGGCAGGGCGCGGCCGAGACCGGTCCTGGATGACGGCACCGCGGCGGCCACGGCGCGCAACAGCCAGGCCAGGCCGAAACCGGCGGCCACGGCGATGTACGGGTTGGCGGTCATGAAATGCTTCACGCCGCCGAAGATCGGCGTCGACGGGACCGACAGCACCGCCAGCGGTCCGAAGATCTGCACCGCCATGAACGCTCCCGGCGCGCGGTCGACGTCGGCGCCGGGGCGCAACCAGCTGGGACGGGTGCTGACGGCGTCTTCAGGAGGCCCGTCGGGGAGCAGCGGGTCGCGCCGCCGCCGGCGCAGCAACAGCGCGGCGCCCCACAGCGACAGGGCCAGCGTGGTGACCGGGACGGTCAGGCCGGTCTCGACCAGCGGGGCCGTGGAACGCAGCAGCTTGTCGTTTCTGTTCGTGGGCGGTTCGTTCCAGTTCTTGCCCAGGTATTCAAAGTTGTAATGCTCGTGCTGCAGGTGCCGGTTCAGGTACAGGCGCGTGCGCGCCACCGGCGTGTGCCACAGCCAGGGCCAGTGCATGAAGAAGATGACCGGGCCCAGCAGGGCCATGGAAACGAACGCCAGCGGGATGCGCGGCAGGCGGAGCTTGCGCAAGTCCCCGCGCCGCATCCACAGGTAGTGGCCGCCCAGGAAGATCGGCATCAACCAGGCGTTGTGCTTGACGCCCAGGGCGATGCCAAACACCACGCCGGCCAGCACGCCCCAGCGCGGGCTGCGCAGCGATTTCCAGTAGGCGAACCCGACGGCGAAGGCCAGCGTGGTGATGGGCGCGTCGAAGCAGGCGATGGGCGCGTGAAAGAAATAGTGCGGCTGGGCCAGCGCCAGCATGGCCGCCACCGCCGACGGCAACGGCGGGATGAATTGCCGGGCGAACAGATAGACCAGCGCGATCAGCAGGCCCGAAAAAAGGATGGCGGGAAACCGAAAGGCGGTCGATTCGCGGGCGAACAGCGGAAGCGTGACGTGACGGCCGCGCACGGCGAGGGGGTGCAGGCCGCGGGCCGGCCCCGTGCAAGTGCAGCGGTGGAAGGCGCGCCACGACAGGCCGTAAAGCGTCTTCATGATCACCGGGTGATCGGGGGCGTTGTCGCTCCAGTAGCGGTCGATGCCGGCGGGCGTGAACGATTGTCGCCACTGGCCGCGCTTCAGGTTGGCCCCCAGCTCTTCGAACCAGCCCCAGTAACGCTCGCCGGCGCGCATGTACTGGCCTTCGTCGCGGCCGAATCCTTCGCGCCCTTCCACGCCCAGCAGCCAGGCCACGGCGACCAGGCCCAGCAGAAAGGCCACGCCGCGATCCCGCCCGCTTCTGCGCGGCCCCAGGGGCATCAGCGGCGTGCCTCGGCGGCGAAGACGAAATGGCGGGCGTAAGGCGCGGGCGAGGTGATCTCGAAGCGGACGGTGGCGGTGCGCCCGGCCAGGGCGCTGGTGTCGATGTGCGAGAGCTTCCAGCCGCTGTCGTTGCCGGTGGTGATCTTCCACGCCGGGTGGCCGTCGATCACCACCTGCAGATCGACGGTGCCGCGCGCCGACTTGCGCATCCAGACGTCGTGCATGCCGGTGCCGATGGTCAGCTCGCGTTCCAGCGGCACGGCCGGAAATTCGATGGCGACCGTGGAGCCGCCCACCGGTTGCGCCAGCAGAGCCTGGTGCAGGTGGGTGTCGACCTCGACCGTCTGGCGGCGGACGAAGTTCCAGCTGACGTCGGGACACTGGATGCGGTCACCGTTCTTGGCGCATGCCACGACCGAACCACTGCGATCGACCCGGCTGACGCCGGCGTCGATCCAGTGCTCGACGAAATCGTACCCGATGGCAGCCGCCGGTCGTTCGATGCGGCGCAAGGTCAACGCGCCGAACCGTTGCTGAAAGGCGATCGTCCCGGCCTGGTGGGCCTGGGCCCCGCGCTGGCTGACCTCCCAGACCCGGCCAAAGGTGGCGTCATCCAGACGGCCGGCCACGCTGACCGGGATGAGGTCGCCCAGATACTGCCGCATCACCGGGTCGGACCATTCGGGCGCCGCGACGATCAGATCACCGGCGCGAAAGCCGGCGCGCACCGCGGCGGCCACGCCCTGCCAGTCACCGTCGGCGGGGGCCCGCGACGGCGCGATGAAGGCGATCGCGGTCTCGATCAGGGCCAGGCAGGCGACGCCGACCGCCCCGGCCAGGACCAGGCGCGCGGCCGGTTCTCTGGCGGGCCAAGGCCGCGCGCGCGCTTCCGGGACTCCTTCCACGAGGCGGGCAGACTATCGCAAAAGATCGCTCATCGCACGACGAACGTCCCCAGCTTCAGGCGGTCGTGCCCGTCGGTGAGCGCGGGCGGGGTTACCTTCAAACGGCCCGCCCCCTTGAACGACCCGATGTACAGCGTGTAAGGCCCGCGCGGCGAGCCGACCGGCACGCCGATGCTCTGCTGGTCGCGGATGCGCTGTCCCGGATGCCAGCTTTCCACCGGCAGAAGGCCGTCCACAGGAACGTGGTCGACATTGCGAAAACCGGCCGGTGTTTCCAGGTGAAAAAACATCCGCCACCCGTCGGCCAGGCGTTTTTTCGATTCGAAGTAGTAGGTCACGGTCACCGCGCCGCCCGGGACCAGCGTGGGGGGCGACAGGTCATAGCCAAGGACGTGCACCTGGTCGCCGATCATGGCGTCGACCTTGAACTGGGGCCGCGGCGCCGGCGCGCCGGCCGGGATCAGGCCGTGGGCCAGCTTGTCGGCGTACCCGGCGGGCAGGGCCAGCATCGACACCATGTCTTTCAGCTTGTCCTTCAAGATGACGCAGGCGTTGTCCAGCCGGCCGCCCCACAGGTCATGCCCCTCGGCCGGATCCCGCGTCAGGTCGTAGC
>JAXDMH010000637.1:0-5994 GCA_034666225.1 Myxococcales bacterium | reverse complement strand
GACCTCCCGCGATGGAACTCCGGCGGCAAAGCCGCCTGCGTTCCGACGCGGCTAGCAACCGGAGAAATCACATGCGTAAAGAAATCGTCATCGCCATTCGTGTCACGCTGGTGACCTTGATATTGACCGGCCTTCTCTATCCGCTGGCCATGACCGGCGCGGCGCAGGTGCTGTTCCCGGGCCGGGCCAACGGCAGCCTGGTGCGCGACGAGAAGGGCACCGTGGTCGGCTCCGAGCTGATCGGCCAGATCTTCGCCACGCCGCCCTATCTACAGGGGCGCCCTTCGGCGGCCGGCAACGGCTACGACGCCACCGCGTCGTCGGGATCGAACCTGGGCCCCACCTCGAAGAAGCTGCGCGATCGCGCCATTGCCGACATCGCCCGGCTGCAGAAGGAAAATCCCGAGGCGCCCTTGCCGATTCCCGGCGAGCTGATCACGACCTCGGCCAGCGGCCTTGATCCCGATCTGTCGCCGGCGGCGGCGCTGTGGCAGGTGCCGCGCATCGCCCGCGCCCGCCAGGTGGCGCCCGAGCGCATTCGCGAGGTGATCGAAAGCCGGATCCAGGGCCGCGACCTGGGGGTCTTCGGCGAACCGCGCGTCAATGTCCTGGCCGTGAATCTGGCCCTGGATCAGCAGTTCGGGAAACCGGCGAAGCCAACACCGCCGGCGATTCCTGCCGCCGCCGCGGCGTCAAAGTGACACTGGTGGGGCAGATCTTACGGCGGCCAGCATTGACGTTGCGCCGCGATCGGTGAAGATCAAACGAT
The DNA here is from genome assembly GCA_034666225.1 of Myxococcales bacterium. GTDB lineage: Bacteria > Myxococcota_A > Polyangia > Fen-1088 > Fen-1088 > DATKEU01. The sequence continues at coordinate 5,225 of JAXDMH010000637.1, read as the reverse complement.
GCCTCACCACTCGGTCTTGATCGTCGACGATGAAAAAAACATTCGTCAGACGTTGAAGGTTTGCCTGGAATCGATGGACGCCGAGGTCATCGAGGCGGCCACGGCCCCCGCCGCGCTGGAGGCCATCGGGCGGACGGTGTTCGACATCGTGTTTCTTGATCTGCGCATCGGGTCCCAGAACGGGTTGGATCTGATCCCGCAGCTGCTGGCGGAGAATCCCAACGTCGTCATCATCGTCGTCACCGCGTACGCCACGCTGGAGACCGCGGTCGATGCCATTCGCCGTGGCGCCTGGGACTATCTTCCCAAACCGTTCACGCCGGCCCAGATCAGGCACCTGCTTGAAAAAGCCGATGTCCAGCGCCTGTTGTCGGTGCGCATGTCCGACTTGCAAGAGCGGCTGCAGGCCGAGGCGCCCGACACCGATCTCGACTCCGCCGCCGCCGCCATGCGGTCTGTGCTGGAAACGGTCAGCCGGGCCTCGAAAGCCGACGTGTCGGTGCTCTTTCGCGGCGAGAGTGGAACGGGTAAAGGCGTCCTCGCTCGCGCCATGCACCTGGAAAGCAATCGGCGCGACCGCCCGTTTGTCACCATCAATTGCCCGACACTGACCGAAGAACTTCTGGCCAGCGAGCTGTTCGGCCACGCCAAGGGCGCCTTCACCGGCGCGGTCCGCGATCAACCGGGGCGCGTCGAGGTGGCCGAAGGCGGCACGCTGTTCCTGGACGAGATCGGCGATCTGCCGGCCAGCCTGCAGGCCAAGTTGCTGCGCTTTCTGCAAGAGCGGCGCTTTGAACGCGTCGGCGAAACGCGAACGCGCAAGGCCGACGTGCGCGTGGTGGCGGCCACCAACCGCGATCTGGAAGCGGACGTGCGCAGCGGGCGCTTTCGCGAGGATCTGTTCTTTCGTCTGAATGTGATCGAGGTTCGCGTTCCGTCGCTGCGCGAACGGCCGGAGGACGTTCTGCACCTGGCCAAGCGATTTCTGGCTTTCTTTGCCCGCTCGCAGGGGCGTCCGGTGGCGAACTTGTCACCCGCGTCTGAAAAGATGCTGATGAATTACGCCTGGCCCGGCAACGTCCGCGAGCTGCGCAACGCCATCGAGCGGGCCGTGATCCTGTGGCCGTCGCCGATCCTCGAGCCGCAGGCTTTTCCAGAGCGCATCTCCGGAACCCGCGATCGCGGTCCGCACATTGGCGGAAAATTCACCCTGGACGATCTGGAACGCGCCCACATCTCCGCCGTCGTCGCGCAATCGAAAACCATGGAAGAGGCGGCGGTGGTCCTGGGCATCGACGATTCGACGCTGTGGCGAAAAAGGAAGAAATACGAGGACCAGGATCGCGATCCCCAGCGTCAATGACCGTCGTGGCGGGTTGCATCTTGCAGGATAGAGTCCGCCCCGTCCTGTAAAATGCAGGGAATTTCCGCCTCCGCGCGCGGTTTTGCCCAGCGAAAAACCAGAACGGGGCTAGCGGCGCTCTCTAAGCCTTCGCGACGACTGCGGTATTGAGAATTATTGCCTGCGAAACAATTTCCGAGGCAATGACTGTGGTCACCGTCCATGTCCACGCAATTGTCGCCAGTAGATGAGGAACCTCCTCGCTCCAAACGCACCACGAACGAGGGGCCTCTCCCGCTTCCTCTCCCTCCAGAAACCCATTCGCTGACCCAGAAGATCCGGCGTGTGCTGGTAGGCGGCCCGCGCAACCTGCGCGACAGTAACCTCTTTCACAGCATCTCGCTGATTCCGCTTCTGGCCTGGGTCGGCCTGGGCGCCGACGGACTGTCGTCGTCGGCGTACGGCCCCGAAGAAGCGTTCAAGACGTTGGGCCAGCACAGCTACCTGGCCGTGGCGCTGGCCTTCATGGCTGGACTGACGGTCTTCGTCATCTCGGCCGGCTATCGCGGAATCATCGAAGCCTTCCCGCACGGCGGCGGCGGATACGTGGTTGCTTCGAAGTTGCTGGGGCGTTCGGCCGGTGTGGTGTCGGGCAGCGCGCTGCTGGTCGACTATGTCCTCACCATCACGGTGTCGATCGCCGCCGCCGGCGACGTCATCTTCAGCTTTCTGCCGCCGACGATGGTGGGCCTCAAGATGCCGCTGGAAGTTCTGTTCATCGTCGGGCTGACCACGCTGAACATCCGCGGCGTGCGCGAATCGGCGCTGGCCCTGGCGCCCATCTTCATGGTGTTCGTCATCAGCCACGTCGCCGTGATCGTGGGCGGCCTGATTGGCCACGCCGGCCAGATCCCCGCCACCACGCACGCGGTGACCACCGGCTTTGCCGGCGGCCTGAAGACCCTGGGCATTGGCGGGATGATCCTCATCTTCGTGCACGCTTACTCATTGGGCGGCGGCACGTACACCGGGATCGAGGCCGTCTCCAACGGTTTGCCGATCATGCGCGAGCCGCGCGTGCAGACCGCGAAACGCACCATGCTGTACATGGCCGTCTCGCTGGCCTTCACCGCGTCGGGCCTGCTGGTCTGTTACCTGTTGTGGGACGTGTCGCCGGTGGCCGGCAAGACCCTGAACGCCGTGCTGGTCGAAAAGATGACCGCGCACATCCCGCTGGGAATGCCCCTGGCCATCATCACGTTGTTCTCCGAGGGCATCCTGCTGGTGGTGGCGGCCCAGGCCGGTTTTCTCGACGGTCCGCGCGTGCTGGCCAACATGGCCGTCGATCACTGGGTGCCGCGACGCTTCGCCGCGCTCTCCGATCGGCTCACCACGCAGAACGGCATCGTCCTCATGGGGGCGGCTTCCCTGGCGGCGTTGATGTACACGCACGGTGACGTCGGCAAGATCGTCGTCATGTACAGCATCAACGTCTTCCTGACTTTCTCGTTCTCGCTGTTCGGGATGTCGAAGAAGACCATCTCCGAACGGGCCACCACCCCGAACTGGAAGCGCAAAGCGGCGGTGTTCGTCCTGGGCTTCACCATGTGCATCACCATCCTGGCCATCACCGTGTTCGAGAAATTCGGCGAGGGCGGCTGGCTGACCCTGCTGGTGACGGCGGGTGTGGTGGCGCTGTGCTTCGTCATTCGCGGTCACTATCGCCGGGTCAAGCTGCGGCTGACGCAGCTGTATCAGGACGTCCGCCACATCGACGCCGGGACCCACGCGCCGCTGCCCATAACCGACCTGTCAAAACCGACCGCCTGCGTTCTGGTCGCCAATTACGACGGCGTCGGCATTCACACGGTCCTCAATGTGTTCCGGGCCTTTCCCAACCACTTCAAGAATCTGGTCTTCGTCTCGGTCGGCGTCATCGATTCGGGCGGCTTCAAGGGGGCCGACTCTGTCGAGGCGCTGGAGCTGAACACCGAGGCGACGCTGAAAAAGTATTGCTCGCTGGCGACGGAGCTGGAGATTCCGTCGATGTACCGGCTCGCCATCGGGACCGACGCCGTGGCGGAGGCAGAAAAACTGTGCCGGGAGATCATCGGCGAGTTCCCGGTGGTCACCTTCATCGGTGGCAAGATCGTCTTCGCGCGCGAAAGATGGTTCCAGCGCCTGCTTCACAACGAAACGGCGCTGGCCATCCAGCGGCGACTTTACTGGCTGGGAGCGACCATGGTGGTGCTCCCAGCCAAAGTCACCTGAGACGCAGCCGTCAGCAGCGCGTCGCCCCCGTGCAGACCCATTCGTTGAGGGTCTGACTGCAGAAGCACTCGCGGTGGCGATTGTTGGTGCACGGGAAGGCGCACATGCGTTCCGTTGCCGCGTCGCATTTGTCGCCCGTGGACGTGCTGTTTGGACAGACGGCCGCAGCGGCGTCGGTCGGCTGCGTGGCGTCGGCCGCACCAGCATCTGGCGCGCAAGAGACCGGTCCACAGAACAGCGACTTGTTCACGCAGTGACAGACTTCCTGTTCCTGGCGTACGCAGCGTGAGGCGGTGCAGGAGTAGTCGCCCGTACAATCCTCGCCGGCCTGACAGACCGGGGGGGCGGTCTCCGGGGCAGCATCCATTGTCTTTCCACCGGTTCCAGGGGCGGCGTCCGCCTTGGTGCCACCGCTGCCGCCAGCGCCGCCGGTTCCGACGTTGCCGCCGCTTCCATTGCCACCAGAGCCAGCTGCCACGTCGTCGGCGACGGCATCGGGACTGCCGTCGGGGGCGGCGGTGTCGTTCATGCTCGCACTGTCACCCATCATGTTGGTGTCCGAAGCGCCCGGTCCATCTTTGCCGGGCGATCCACCGCTTCCTGGAGCCGGATTGCCGTTGCCACCACCACCGCATCCGTAAAGGGCCAACGCCGTCAACTGAAGCAAGCAAGTCAGGCGCATCTGTGGGACGCGCCAAGTTCGCCGAACCATCGGTCACCTCCTTGGGTTGTTGGAGCTCGTCGGTGGAGGTGCAGCAATGCTTGTACCGGCGCAAAAGCCCGCACCGTCGGGGGGCAGGGCGCTCTTCTGTCCGAAACGGTACAGGGGTCTGCACCCGTTCGTACACCGCTGCGGCCCCGTGCTAGCTTCCGCGGACCATGCCTGAAGAGGAGCTTGAGACCAGCGAGCTGAAGGAAAATCTTCATCACACCGTCGAGCACGGCCGGGGCGGCCCGCGCTGGACACAGTACCTGTCGGTCTCGACCGCCGTGCTGGCCGTGCTGGCCGCGGTGGCGTCGCTGCAGTCGGGGGCGTTTTCAAACAACGCCATCCTGGTCAAGAACGACGGAGTCCTGCAGCAGGCCAAGGCCTCTGATGCCTGGTCGTATTTCCAGGCCAAGGGGACCCGGGCGGCTGTCTTCGCCGCCCAAGCCGAGGCGCTTGCCTCGTCAAACCCGACGGTGTCGGGTCGGCTGCGCCAGGAAGCCGATCGTTACAAGGAAGAGCAGAAAGAGATCCAGCAGCAGGCCCGCGAGCTGGAAAAAAAGGTGCAGGAAGACGACGAGCGCGCCGAGGCGTTTCTTGAGCGCCATCATCAATTCGCTCGCGCCGTCACCTTCTCGCAGATCTCGATCGCCCTGGCCGCCATCGCCGCCTTGATGAAGAAAAAATGGTTGTGGTTTCTGGGCCTGGGCGCCGGCATCAGCGGCCTGGTGTTTCTGGGGCGCGGGTTCTGGGGCGGTTAGCGTCAGTCACGAAAGGCGTTGTCATGAAGTACAGGTTGATCGCGGCGCTCGTTGTCACCGTGTTGTCGTCGCTGTCCTGCGGTTCCAGCAGCTCGACGTCGAATGCGCCACCCGGCTCCGCCTCGCCCGATGGCTCGGCCGACGA
>JAXDMH010000636.1:0-5587 GCA_034666225.1 Myxococcales bacterium | reverse complement strand
CGGTGTTTTGCAGCGACACGGTTGATCGCCGGACGCCGGCGCCCAGTCCCACCTCCGGCAACAGCGTCATTCTTCCCAAGGCGATGGGAACGCCGATGAAGGCCAACCCATCAGCGCCACGCCGTTTGACAGATCCCGGTTCGCCCACAGCGTTCAGCGCCGTCGTGTCGCCGCGCGCCAGAAGGCCAACACAGAACGAGCCGACCGTCATGCAACCACTGAGATGGCCGCCCCACCAAACTGATCCGTCGTTGCCGAAGGAAGCCTCGGCACCCAGCCCCACACTGACCGGCCCGCGGCGGCCTGCCGCGTCCGCCAGACGTGGAACCACGCGATTGATGACCGGCAGGTCGGTATCGGCGGCCTGGGTCCTCTCGACCTTGGGTGCGGTCGCCGGTTCCTTGTCGTCCCGACTTTCTGTCGGCGCCGCCTCGGCGGCCCGCGATGGTTCCGTGGGCGTGGCCGCTTTGCCGCCCTTTTGAACTGTCTCCAATGCGTGCGCCGAAGTCACAAATGTGCGCGGATGTCGAGGGCGTGCCACCTCGGCGTGCTGGGGTGGCGCGCGGGAATCGGAGCGAGCACCATCCGCCGATGCAATCGCCAGATTGTGATGGACCCACGAATCAATGACGGCCGCCGCCGCGGCTGGACTGGTGACTCGTCTTACCAGCGTCAAGCCGTGGCCGTCGTCGATTTGCAGCGCCAGTTGACCGCTGGCCCTCGACGCCGTCACCTGCCACGCCGCGCATCCGGACGTGCTTTGGCTGGCGACCTGATACTGGTTCAAGGCGCGGGCGATACGGGCGACGTCGTCATCGTCACCTTTCACCGACACGGCGGGCTGACAACGTGCGGCGGCTGGGCGCGCGGCGGCCCCATCCCAAACCACCGCGGCTGCCGTGATGGCCGCGACCAGACTGGCCTTCGGCGTCATCGCGACAATCCCAGTCCCAACATTCGACCCTGTCAGTGCCCGTCCCGGGCTCAGCCTTCGGCGATGGCCAGCAAGGCGGCGGAGACGACGCTTGGCCTGCTGCGCCTGTTGCAGGTCGCCGGACGAGGCGGAAGAGCTGCTGAAGGGCGATGCCGACGATCCCGTTCACCGAAGAGCGTTCGAGGCGTCGGCCACGTCAGCCGCCAGGTCGCCGCAGAGGCGACGAATCACGGTCTCCCCGATGCCCAGCCGGTAGCAGCAACGATCGAACTGAGCGGCGCGCGGCGGCTGCGTCCAGGTTGGATCTTCGAATCCCACCATGCGCGCCGCCATGGTGCCGGCCAGAACGCCGGCGCACCAGAAGGGCTCGTCGGATATGGGCGGTATCTCTGCGTGGTGGGTGCCGACCGACCCGGCCAGGTCGGCGGGCAGACCCCAGGCGCCGATCAGGCCCTGACCAAGCCGGGCGTGGTTGGTGACAAGGAGGGAAAGCGGCGCGTCCCCTGTCTGGTCGACAGCCGTCACGGGCTGTTCAGCCAGGCGCCACAGCAGAAACGTCGCGCCGACATCCATCAATAGTCCGCTCACGCAGCAACGGTCAGGATCAAGGGTGATCTCGGGCCCGGTGACCTCGGCGATGGCGCGCATCGAAATGGCCTTCGCGATCGAGAAATGCCAGATTCGTTCCTGCCTGGTACGCAAGATCGGAACCCCGGCCTGGCAGATGTCCCGTAGGGCCAGCGCCTCGGCCACGGCCAGCACGTGGATCGCTCCCAGACGCAGGGCGACGCCGCTGAGATCGTGCACGAACGTGTCAGGCGATCGTGAGCCGGCATTGGCCAGGATCAGCAGCGCGTGGATCAGACGAGCGTCCGGAGAGACCGCACTGACGACAGACTCCAGTGCCGGATGGTCTTCCCGGACCATTCGTCGCAACGACAGCAGGGTGGCTGGCGCCGCCGCCATGAAGGTTGCGGTCCACGGATGGACCTCGGCGATGGCGGCGCTGCCGGTTTCGTAGCCCGGCATTCCATGCGGGGACGACAGCTGCTCCAGCACGCTCGGATCGAACGCCTGGTGCAGCGCGAGCGCGCGGCTCAACGCTGCCGCCAGCTCGGTCGTCTTCCACGGCTTTCTGAGGTAGTCGATGGCCCCGTTCCGGACAGCGTCGATGACATCGTCCATCTGGCCGTGGCCGCTCATGACGATGACGCTGGACTGGCTTCCCATGGCCGGTAACCGTCGCAACACTGCGTAACCGTCCAGGCCGGGCATCCGGAGGTCCAGGAAGATCACGGCCGGGTGGGAGGCGGCGGCGATCTCCAGCGCCCGGTTTCCATCCTCCGCCAGCAGAACGTCGCATCCTAGCCGGCGAAGGTTCTGCTGCAGCGATCGACGGATCAGAAGATCATCGTCGACCACCAGGACCAGCGGTCGATCGGGGCGAGCGCCGCTGCCCATCAATTGCACGGGCCCGTCACCGGGGTCGCATCAACAAGGTCTTCAGGCGGGGCAGATCGGGCGTTCGTTCCTTGGGGGCCAGCGACTCCGATACCGCATCACCTTCGACCAGAAGCAGGCCGAAACCCAGTGCGGAGAGCTTGTTCCGGAAGGCGGCCGGATCCCAGCGCTCCACCGCCGGTGCATCGGCGTGCCTGGTCAGGAAGGCGGCCGCCATGGCGGGTGTGCAGGCCAGGTACATGGCGTTTGTGAAATCGGCAACGGAGGTCATCCGATCCAGGGCTGGCTGCAGCTGAGTCAGGTCATTGTGCAGTTCGATCCCGACAATCCGAGATTTCGTCAGGAGTCTGCCTGCCTGATAGGCGACGACATCGACCCGGGTCACCCCGGGAGGGATCTCCTTGTATTCGGCAAAACCCATGACGTCCAGCCAGCGAGCGATCGGCGCCGCAAGATCTTCTTTCCGCGCAACATCGCTGAAAAGACTGTCTGCCGCCCCGCCGGCGTGTTTTCGGCCGTTGAAAAGGGCGGCGGCAAGCACCTCGGGGGGCGACACCCCGTTCCAGATTGATGTCTTGTCGCTGCGCAGTCCTGCAATCTGACGGTCGATCGCGGCCATCTTCTTGCGCGCCGACTGCGTCTTCAGACCATCGTCCGGCACCCGAAGCGCATGAATCACCCCATCAAGAACCGCTGGATCTTTGATGGCCGCCTTCAGACGGCGAAGGCGCAGATAGCAGTACCGTGTGGTGTCCGGGTCGGTGAAGAAACCAAAGTTCACGATGACGGCTGGTCCCCGGCCCTGGACTTCCCAGGCCCCCTGGGTCGTCTTTGCTGTCTTTGCTGTCTTTGCTGTCTTGGCCGGCTGGGGCATCCGCTGGCTGCCAGGAGCACCTGCCGACGAGCTCTCCAGTCCATGTTTGCCCTCTGTCGTGTTGGGAGACGCCACCGTGCGAGCGGCGGGACTGACCGGTCCATTTCGGGTCGCGTCACAATGCGCCTCAGGCCCTTTTCGATCAAGGTCAGCGGCTGGGTTTCCATTCCCCTGGTCCTCATTCGCCACAATGTTCCGGCCTGCCCTTGTTCCAGCCCCAGCCATCCCCAGGATGTGGTGGGCGCTGTGCCTGAAAGGCAATGGAGAAACGATGTTTTCGAAACCCAAATTCACGCTCCGTAGTTCTCTGACACGGCTTCTTCCCATTTTCGGTTTCATCGTTCTGGCAGGCACGATGGGCACAACCGACGCGTGGGCCAAAGGCAACGCGCTCGGTGCCGGCGCGGCCTCTTCGGAATCAACGTCGGCGACGAAATCCCAGCCGCGGCCGGGCCAGACCGAGACGACGCCGTCTTCGACGACAGCGGTGGGCGAGGCTTATGCTGCCCGTGAGGTGTCCGCGCGCGGTCTGGAATCGTTCAAGGGTGGCGACGTCGTCATCATCGGAAGCGGCGGCCTCATCCTCATTCTGTTGATCATTCTGATTATTGTTTTGGTCTAGATGAACCGTCCCTCGGCGATGGCGATGGCGGTGCGGGTGCAGCAGGCCGTGGTCCTGCTGTGCGTCGCTGTCGCTGTCGCGGTTGCTGGCTGTTATCAAGGCTCGGCGCGCTCTGTGTCGTTACAGGAAATCGCCAAGCAACCAGGGTGGCTGCTGGTCGATGGCGTGACCCTGGTCAGGCAAAAGGGGGCCCATGACTGTGGGCCGGCTGCCTTGGCGATGGTGCTGGCTCGGTGGGGCGTGACGACGCCGGCGCCGTATGACGCCGAGGCGACCCACGGTGTCTCGGCCGGCGCCTTGCGCGACTTCGCCCGCCAGAAAGGGCTGCAAGCCTTTCTCATCAGCGGCGTCCCGGCAGATCTTGAACGCGAGCTTCGCGTCGACCGACCGGTGCTGGTCGGTCTGATGCAGCGGTACAGCGGAAATCGGGTCTACGCCCACTATGAAGTGGTCATTGGCATCAATCCTCAGCGTCGACGCGTTCTGCTGATGGATCCCGGGAGTGGTCCGCGCGAAGACGATCTGGGCGCGTTCGAGCGCGAATGGGAAGGCGCTGCCCGCCTGACCTTGGTTGTCGCGCCTGCCTAGTGCACGGATTCGGGGCTGGCGGTCAATCGGTCAGTGCCGGAAGGCGCCGAAGAGTCCCATCGCGGCGCAGACCACCACACCCACGATGAGGACATAGCGGGCCATACCCATGAGACGGGTGTTCGCCACCGGCTTGGCCCCTTTGGGCCCAGCGCCGGTCAGCGCAACGATGGCCACGAACACGCCCGCCAGACACAGCCAGACGATTGAACTCATGGAGGCAATATGGTGACGGGCGAGATGAATGGTGCCGATATCCATCCATCCTTTGCGCTAATATCGAGGATTCATGTTTCAGCGACTGGCGTTATCCCTGGCGTGCGTGGCAAGTCTCGCTTTGCAGGGGTGCGATCCGTCCGGGGTGATGGGCGGCGCCGATGCCGGTGATGATGCCGGCGCGGAGGACGCCGTCGTGGCGGATGCCGGCGGTGACGCCGCGGAAGGTGATGGTGGTGCTATCGACGCGGGCGGCGCTGCCAGCAGCTATTCGATCGTTGTTTTGCCCGATACGCAGTATTACTCGTCCAGCTGGCCGGACATTTTCACGGCGCAGACCCGCTGGCTGGTCGAGAACAGGCAGGCCCAGCAGATCGCGTTCGTCCTTCACACGGGGGACCTGGTGGACGCGGATGCCCCGGAACAGTGGCAGGTGGCCGCGGCGAGCCTTCACATGCTCGACGGCGAGCTCCCGTACGCCATCACGGCAGGGAACCACGACTACCACAACCTTGCCGATCGCATGGGCCTCTTCAACACGTACTTTCAGGTGTCGCAGTTTGCCGCCTTTCCCTGGTTTGGCGGCACGTTCGAAACCGGACACTTGGAGAACAGCTTCAGCGTGTTCGGCGCGGGAGGCGGAAAGTGGCTGGTGGTCGCCCTGGAGTTCGGCCCCCGGGACGAGGTGCTGGCGTGGGCCGACAGCGTCCTGAAAGTTTTCAAGGACACGCCCGCCATCGTCATCACCCACGCATACCTCTACCGTGACGGCACCCGCTATGATGCCGTCGGGTCACCCGGTCAGCAGTTCAATCCACACGCCTATGTGATAATGGGCCAGCCGGGCACCACCGTGAATGACGGCGAGGAGATGTGGCGCAAGCTGATTGAA
>JAXDMH010000635.1:0-7140 GCA_034666225.1 Myxococcales bacterium | reverse complement strand
CTGGGTGATGTCCTGGGTGGTCCTGGGAGAGCAGCAGTCGTCGGCGTTCAAGATCGCCACGCTGGTTTCCGACGATTTCACCGGCAACAGCTGGCCGCGCGCCGCTTCGACCTACGGCGACACGGTGACGTCGCCCAACCTGGCGCCGGCCATCACCTGCGGCCGCAGCGACCACGACGCGTGCCTGATGTTCTATCGCTCGTTCGCGACGTCGGACATCCGCCAGGTGCGCCAGCAGGCCTTCGCTTTGAACAGCGACGCGCGTTTTCTGGACACGGTCAACACCGACGCCGTGACCACCGACTATGCCTACAGCGACATGGGCGCCGAGCGCATGGACGGCACCAAACCCAACACGCGCGGTTACATCATGACCTACGTCTGGCCGACCACCGCCGATTCGAAGATGACCTACCGGATCAAGTACGACAGCGACGCGGGCGGCGCCGACACGGCGAACTTCATCTATCCCCGGCGCACCCTGGACAACGAACCGTTCGCCCACTCTCGATCAGGATACGGCGTGGCGTTCAACTACCGAACCGAACGCCTGCGCTTTGTCTGGAAGTGGCAGTAGCGCCCGTTGAGGGCGAGGCCGCTTCCCAGGCTAGAACGGCGCCTCAGCGTCGGGTAACTTTGGCGACATGGTTGCCGACGATCGCCAGCTGGCCGATGCCTTTGACGCCCAGGCGGCGTTATTCGAACGGGCGCCGGTGCAGACCGACGCCGCCGCGCTGGCCCGGCTGGTGGCCTTTGCGGATTTTCCCGCCGATTCATTGATCGTCGACGCCGGTTGCGGACCGGGGCTGGTCAGCGCCGCGCTGCTGGCCGCCGGTCACCGCGTGCGCGGCTTTGATCTGTCGGCCGAGATGATCCGACGCGCCACCGCCCGTTGCGCGTCGTTCGGGACGCGCGGGCGGTTTGAACAGCGGTCGATCTTTGATGTGACGACAGCCGCCGCCCAGGAGACCGACGGCGAAGCTTTCGACGGCGCCATCTCCCGGTTCGTCATCCACCACACCCCCGACCCGGTGGCCTTCCTGCGCCAGCAGCTGGCCCTGTTGCGCCCGGGCGGCGTGCTGGTGGCCTGCGACCACACCACCGATCCCGATCCCGCGCGCGCCGCCTGGCACCAGGCGATCGAGGTCGCTCGCGACCGAACCCACAGCCGCAACCTGACCGGTGGCGCGCTGTTCGACGCTGTATCTAGCAGCGGCGCTGTCGACGTTGCGATGCGCGAGGAACCTTTCAGCCTGGATTTCGACGAATGGTTCGATCGCGGCACGCCCGGCGAATCCAAGGACGCCGTGCGAACGCGCCTGCTGGCCAGCACCGCTCGCGGTTTCGCGCCGGTCGTGCTGCCCGACGGCCGCATCCGCATCGACTGCTGGCGCGTGCTGGTGCGCGGCCTTCGCGCCACCGCCGATCAAGCCTAGACCCACACCTCGAAGAGGTGACCGTCGCGATCGACGAAGTAGACCAGGCCGCGTCCGCCCCGTGGGTCGGTCGTCTTGCCGTTGGTGTGATCGTCGGGCGCATTTCCAAACGGCAATCCGCTGTCGCGCAATCGGCGCACGACGGCGGGGAAGGTCACAGCGTCGACGCGAAAGGCGATGTGCTGACCAACGACGGTGAGCGCCGGCGTGAACAACAGGAACGAACCCGCCACCGCCACCCGGAACATGTCGCCGTCCGCCCCGTCGCGCTCCGGCGGCGACAGCCCCAGAATCGACGCCAGAAAGCGCGCCGCTGCCGACGCATCCAGCACAGGAACGGCGATGTGGTCGATCTGGATCAACGGGCAGGCCTCGCCAGCACAGGAGAGGTCGCCATTCTAGCGCAAGGCCGGCTTCGATCGGACCGCTGCCCGCGGCATCAGCGCCGTCCGAGCGATCGAACAACGCTCAGGCGGTCAAGCCGGTCAGCGGCGCGGTGTCGATCCAGGCGTCCTTGCCGAAGGTGGGGACGTCGACGCCCATGCTGTTGGCCAGCGAGATCAGCACCTTGGTCGGGTTCGTGCTGGGCAACTGCAGAAAGCGGCCCATCTTGAAATAGCCGCCGGTGCCGCCGAGGATGATGTTGGGCAGGTTGGTGTTGCTGTGGGCGTTGCCGTCGCCGTGACGGTTGAACCAGTAGATCACTGTCGAGTCCAGCAGCGTCTTGCCGGTGGCGGCGTCGGGAATGGCGGCCAGCTTTTGCATCAGGTAGGCGATCTGGCCAGCGATCCACAAGCTCATCTTCTTGTACTTCTCCAGGGTGGTGGGGTTGCCGCCGTGGTGCGAGATGGCGTGCATCGCTTCGGTGAACCCCAGCCAGGGCATGCGCAACCCGCCGGCGTCACCGCCGCCCGGGTACCCGAACGTCACCGAGGCGACCTTGGCCAGGTTGCAAGAGAACGCCGCCGAGATGATGTCCATGAAGAACGGGCTCAGCTTTTCGGTGTCGGCGCCGGTACGGATCGACGTGTCGTCGATCGGGACGTCCATCGCCTTCATGGGCGGCGTGCAGGCGTTTCCCGTTCCCATCAGCAATTTCGCCTTGCGGTCCTCGTACGTGCGCAGCGACGTCAGGTGGCCGTCGATGATGTGCCGGTCGTACGTGCTCAGCTGCGGTGACAGCTCGCTGAACCGCCCGTGCAGATAGTTCGACAGCGCCGTCTGCCGGTGCAGGTCGCCGGTGTTGGGCGCACCGCCGGTGCCCATGATCGGCATCCCGAAGACCCGCGACCAGGCCTCGTCGGGGGTCGACATCCGCTTCAGCGGCGAGCCGTCCTTGGCAAAGTTGATGTCCGACGGCGTGTCGCCGCCGATGGGGTGAAGGCCGAAGTTCAGATAAGGGAAGGCGCTGGTGCCTTGCACCGCCTCGCCGATGACGGTGTCGATCGACGGACCGTCAAGGCGATTGACGGCCTTGGTCTGATCGCCAAGGTAGGGGATGTCCCCGCCGGTGCCGCGCGCGCGCGCGGTCAGGGTGATGAGGGCCTGGTGCTGGGGCGGCGTCTTGTCGGCGCCGGTGGTGCCACCGCACAGGCAATACGTCAGCCCCGTCCCGCTCTTCGGCGTGGTACCGGTCATCTGCGGGCCCAGGACCAGCATCTTGTCCTTGAACGTCTCGAACGGCGCCAGGATGGGCGACAGCTGAAAATTGGTCTCCGTGCCGGTGGGCCAGAACGCCGACTGGTTCACGCCGTCGGGCGTGTAGCAAAACACAGCGAACCGCGCCTTAGTGGCGCCGGCTCCGGCGGCCTGCGCGCGCGCCTGGCGCTCAAACAGCTCCAGGCCGCCGGGCAGGGCCAGCGCGGCGCCGCCCAGCCACTTCATCAGATCCCGACGCCCGAGACTCCTGCGGTGGGACAGCTTCACTGGGCGCCTCCTTCGGACAGTCGCAGACGGAATGAATCGCTGGCGGCAATGGTCGTGACCAGCTCGCGCAGATCGCCGCTGGGGATGAACGCCTTTTTCAGGGGGTCGATCGAACACTGGTCTTGCGCGGCCATGACGTGCGAGGCGGCGTACTCGAAATACTTCTGAACGAAGCAACCGCGGACGTCCTGACTTTGCCCCAGCCGGCCCAGCAGCTCGGCGCCGTTGGCGAAGGGACCGGTCAAATCGCCGGCGGTGGTCATGACGCCCGACGTGTCGACGGGCTTTCCACCGTCGGTCAAGCGGTGGCGCCCCACCTGATCGAAGTTCTCCAGCGCATAACCGGGCGGATCGATCATGTTATGGCAGGACCCGCATACGGGGTCTTTGGCGTGCTGGTCCAGGCGCTCGCGCGTCGACTGGGTCGGCGACACCGGCGCCAACTGCGGGATGGCCAAGCCCTGCGGGGGCGGCAGATCCTGGCAAATCAGCGTCTTGCGAATGTACAGGCCGCGCGAGATGGGGTTGGTCTGGTTTGGGCGCGCCAGCACCGCCGTCAGCGCCGGGTGGGTGACGATGCCCAGCCGGTCTTCCCCCGGCATGTCAGTGGCGGTGAACGCCGTGTCCGTGGTGTTGCCGGGCAGACCATAGAACTTTCGCAGCGGCCCGTTCAGGAAGTACGAGTGCCCGGTGAAGAACCCGGTGATGTTGGCGGTGCCGCCGCCGGTGTAAAGCTGGGTGGCGGACATCAGCAACGACGTCTGCAGCGCCGTCACCACGTCGGTGGTGAAGGCCGCGTCGTCGCGCGCCGCTTCGGCAAAACTGCTCAGGCGCAGCCACGAGCCATAGAACCCGGCCAGGCCGCGGGAAAAACGCTGATCCTGGATCATGCGCGCCACCTGCGCGCGGACCGCGGCGGCGTCGCCCAGCTTGCTGGCGGCGGCGGCCGTATAAAGCGCGTCGTCGGGCGGTGAATCCCAGACGAAATACGCCAGGCGGCTGGCCAGCTCGTACGCGGGCAGCGAGCGGACCTGCCCGGCGGCCTCTCCACCCTGGGGCTTGGCGAACTGGTACAGGAAATCAGGCGACTGGAAGAGGCCGCCCAGGAACCACTCCAGGCCGGTGGCAAAGTCTTTCTCTTTGACGCCGGCATCGAACAACGTTTGCAGGGCGGTGCGCTCGGAGGCTGACAAGGGATGGCGATAGGCCTGGGCGCCCAGGCGGTCGATGATCAGGCCTTCGCAGGTGGCGTCGGCGGCCGTCGGGGAGGCGCACGGCGTCCACTGGGCCAGCGACGCCACCGCCTGGCGGGCGATGTCGGCCGCGGCGTTGGCGCGCAGCTCGACGCTGAGATCGTCCAGCTGGGCGTCGACGCCGCCGCTGAAGTTCTTCGAGGCATTGCCGCCCACCTTGACCAGATCAAGGACGGTGTTGTTGTACTGGGTGGCCGTGAGGAGCCGGGCGTGCAGCACCGGCGCCGTCGGCGTCGCGCAGTTGACCGGTTGCACGACCCCGCCGCCCGCTCCTCCCGTTCCGGGATTTCCCGTCCCCGGTCCAACCGCCCCGGGCCCGCCGCTGCCGATCTCGCCGCTGCAAGCAGCGACCCCGACCAGCAAAGCCAGCGCGCCTAAGTGAACCGTTTGTCTCATGCTTCCTTCCAATCCGAGGAGAGATGGACGAATCGCCCGTCAGGGGAAATTGGTGCTGATGGATAAGTGCCGGGACCTGCCCAAAAGCGCCCACCAATTCTTTCAAAAACGGCCCCTTCGCCGCGGCCTTGAGAGAAAACATCCGCAGGGAATGGACTCCCGACAGGACAATGGCCGCGGCGGCGCGGAATGGCTCAGGCAGGCGCGTATTTTTCTCGATCCCGCCCCCAGACGCGCCGCAATCCGGCATGGACGCCTTTTCATGAGCGTGGTTGGGCCAATACGGCCCCCGAATCAGCGGCTCACTAGATAGTGTTCAAGCGCCGTCCGTTCCGAACTGGACAGCGCGAATCCGTACTGGTGACCGACCACCGGGCCGGGGCCACGCACGCCGCCCTGATAGTCCGGTCGCAGCCGATCGGCCGTCAGCAACTCGGTCAGCGTGGCGATGGCGCCGTGATGCAGGTAGGGCGCCGCGTGTTGAAGATCGATCAGCGCGGGCGGCCGATAAAGACCGGTGCCGCGCGCCGCCCCGCTGGCCAGCGCCGGATCCGTTCCCACCAGCGCGGCAGGCACCGGCGGGCCGCCGCCGACGGGGTTGTCGTGACAGCGCTGGCAGGTGGCTTGAAAGATCGCCTGTCCGTTCGAGACGTCGTCCCCCTCGACGACGGTTGAACGGGCGGGCGGCGAGAGTGAGTAGAGGTAAAGGGCCAATGCCCAGGCCAGCGGGCGAGGGGGCCTGATGCGTTGATGATTGGTTTCGATCAGCTGCGTCTCCTGGCGCATCGCCAGGGCGACCGGACCGGTGTGCCGGATGGTCGCGCCTTGGGTCAGCGCGCTTTGCTCCTGGAGGCCCCACAGGTCGGGAATTGCCACCGGGTCCTCGTCGCGATCCAGCGTGATGTCGGCCCGCCCCGGACCCCACCGACCCAGGCGTGCGGCCATGGCCGCGTCCATTGGCTGGTGCGCGACCTCGCCGTGCCAGACCAGCAGGCCACCCAGATCGAACCCGCGGCGCGCGGCTCCGACGACCAGTTGACCGTCACGCACGGTGGAATGGCAGAGCGCGCAGGCGATTCCGATCTGCGTGGTGCCGTCGACGTC
Organism: Myxococcales bacterium; assembly: GCA_034666225.1. Taxonomy (GTDB): domain Bacteria; phylum Myxococcota_A; class Polyangia; order Fen-1088; family Fen-1088; genus DATKEU01. The sequence continues at coordinate 1,025 of JAXDMH010000635.1, read as the reverse complement.
CTGAAATCTCAGAACGCCTGGATAGGTGCCGTCGTCGGTGTGTTCGACACCGAAAGCGGCGGCGCGATCGGGGGCGCCCAGCGCGCTGGCCAAAGCCGGCTCTGCGCGCAGCGGGAAGCCGAAAAACACCTGGCGCCCCAGCGCAACCCAGGCGTCCAGGGTCTCCGGCTGTTGCCCGTTCCACAGCGGCTGGACATCGTCGGCCAGCGAGGTCGCCGCACTCTCGCCCGCCGCCACCGACTGCGAGCGCGGATTACAGACCGGAAGGAGATCCCAGCCGCTGGTCGCCAGCCCGTACGCGCCCAATCGCTCGCGCGAATAGCCGTTGTCGGGGCTCTGCAGCGAGGCGACCATCGCCCGCCGACGGAAGTCCGCGTCGTCAAAATAGCGCCGGGCTTCGGTGAACAGCGCCGGCGGTGAAAAAGCATCGGGCGGTGATGGCGACGCGCAGCTCGCCACTGCCACGGCCACGACCGCCAGCGCCGCCGTTGCCGCCAGGTTATGTCGAGATGGGCGTCTCACGCGTCACGCCGTCCAGGCTGACCGTGTGTGGCTGGCCCCCGATCAACAGATCGACCTCCACTCGGTAGGTCGTGTTCGTGAATCCGTTCGGCGACAAGCTGGTCCAGTTCGGCGCTGATGTCTGATAGCTGGCGGTGAAGTCATCCAGCGGCGCAATCTTCTGGTCCCAGACGCTGTAGGTGGTCCCCGACCATTTTTGCGGCGAGCGGGCGGTCAGTTGATCCAGTTGCTTGCCGCTGGTGTGGTCCAGGACGCGAACCCTGACGATCTCGAACGTCACGTCGCCGGTGCCGCCGCCGGCGCTGACCTTCAACTGAACGTTCGACTGCTGACATCCGCAATTGGGCGAGCCCAAGGCGCAGCTTCCACCGCGCAGTGCAGTCCCGGTGTCGGATGTACCGGCGCTGATGCCGCAATCACCAGCCAGGGCGACGGCGGCAAGGGCAACGGTCACCGTCGGCCCTCCCGGCGTCAGCACGGTGGTGGTCGGCAGTGGCGGATTG
>JAXDMH010000634.1:0-11132 GCA_034666225.1 Myxococcales bacterium | reverse complement strand
GTTTGATAGGTTCGCCCGATCACCTGCTGGATGGCCAGCATCAGATCCACCACACCGATCAGCGACACCAGCGCGCTGCCCTTGACCGCGTCGCTGACGCTGTTCACCCAGGCTGGCAAGAACCGCGACGCCGCCTGGGGCAGCAGCACATACGCCATGCGCTGGCCGAAGGTGAGGCCGATGGACTTGGCCGCCTCGGTCTGCCCAAAGTGAATCGACTGCAGCGCGCCCCGGGCCAGCTCCGTCACCTGCGCCGTCGAGAACAGCGTCAAGGCCACCACCGCCGCCGTGAAGGCGTTCAGGTTCACCATCAGCGCCGGCAGCCCATAGAAGACGAAGAAGATCAGCACCAGCACGGGAATCCCGCGCACCACGTCGCTGAAGGCCTGGATCAGCGGTCGCACCGCCGGCGGCCCGAAGACCCGCAGCGTCCCCAGCAGCACGCCCACCACCAGCGACAGCGTCACCACCAGCCCCGAAACCGCCAGCGTGACGGCCAGCCCCTTGCTCAGGAACGGCAAGGCTTCGCGCATGGCGGTCAGCATCGCGCTCACGTCCGACCCACCGAAACCCGCCCCTCGACCAGGCGCATGAGGCGCAGCAGGCCGTAACCGGCGCCCAGGTACATCACCGTGATGACCATGAACACCTCGACCACACGAAAGCTGTTGAGGTTGATCCACTGCGCCCCGAACGTCAGCTCGGGCACGGCGATCACAGCCGCCACCGACGTGTCCTTGAACAGCGACACAAAATTGTTGCCCAGCGCCGGCAGCGCGATGCGCAGCATGCTGGGCAGCCGCACCGACACCAGGCGCTGCCAGGGCGTCAGCCCGATGGCCTTGCCCGCCTCGATCAGCCCGGCCGGCACCGCCTGCAGGCCGGCCCGAAAGACCTCGACCAGATAGGCCCCCGCATAGATCGACAGCGTCACGATGAAAGACGTCGTCGGTCCGTAACGAAGGTCGAACTGGGTGGGGATGCCATAGAAGACCAGGTACACGAACAGCAGCAGGGGGACGTTGCGAAAGATCTCGACGTAGGCGGAGACCAGCGCGCGCGTCACCCTACCACCCGACACGTACGCCACCGCCAGCGCCAGGCCAATCACGCTGCCCACGGCGATGGCCAGCGCCGCCATGGCCAGGCTCAGCAAGAGGCCAAACGCCAGACGATCAAAGTGCTGCCAGACGAATCCGAAATTGAGGTGATAAGCCACGAGGACGGTTTGCCTTGTCTTGCCTCCGGTGGCAGCAGCCCGGCGGCGCGCCAGGTCAGATGTTCGGGAAGCCGGGCACGCGCCCCGGCAACTGGACACCAAAATATTCTTTGAAGGCCTTGTCGTAGATCGCAGTGTCGTTGCCGTGCATGGCCACGTTGAAGACCGTGTTCACGAACTGCAGCCAATCGGGATCGCCCTGGCGCACGGCCGCGCTGTAAAGCTGCGTCTGCCAGTGCTTCCCGGCGTCGACGTACTTGTCCGGGTGGCGGCGCACCAGCCAGGCCATGTTGGATAGATCGACCGCGGCGCCGTCCACCCGCTTCGAATCGAGGGCCTGAATGACGTTGGCCTGGGTGTCGATCTGCAGCACCTGCGCCTGGGGCAGGACCGACCGGACGTTGTTCTCGGCGTCGGCGTTCTGAAGGATGGAGATCTTCGTGGCGGCGCCCGCCTTCACCATCTCCTCGAAGGTCTTGCGGGCCCCGTCCTTGTGGGCCAGCAGGGCGATCCCTTCGACATAGTAAGGACGGGTAAACGCCGCCAGCTGCGCCCGCTGGGCGGTGACGGTCATGAATTGAATGGTGATGTCGACCTTGCCGCTGGCGATGTTGGGGATGCGCGCGGCCGAGTCCTGAATCACAAACTCGATCTTGTTTTCGTCGTCGAACAGACCCTTGGCCAGGATTCGCCCCATGGCGATGTCCATGCCGGTCAACTGGCCCTTTTCGTCCTCGAAATGCCAGGGCGCGTTGGTGCTGCCGGTGCCGACGATCAGCTTGCCGCGTTCAAGCACTGTGCGCAGACGGCTCTTCTCGGCGACCGGCGCGCTCTCGCCGCCGCCGCCGTTGCTGCCGCCGAACAACTTCGTTCCCGCCAGCGCGACCACTGCGCCGCCGACACCCGCCAGACCAAGGCGCATCCAGTCGCGCCGATCCGCATTCGTGGTTTGTGCCATCGAGGTCTCCTTTGGGCCTGACGTTTAGGCAACTGGGGTCCGGTCTGGTCTCCGGACCACCCGCAAGCCCCTCCTTCTACGCGACCTTGGATCCGCCTTCAATGGCCTTGGCTGTAGAATGCGGCGATGATCCGGCAGCGTTTGTGGCCGTTTGTCGTGTTGGCGTGCGCGTCTCTCGGCTGCTCGGGCGGCGGTTCCGCGGGGGGGCGCCCTGGCGGAACTGGTGGACAGCGCAGCGACGACGGAGCCATCGAGCGCGGCGGCAGTGGCGGGGGCGGCGAATCGGACGGTGCTGGCGGCGGTGGAACAGCTGGCCGGACGGGAGACGACGTTGTTGCCGACCTCGGCGTCGGCGATGTTGCCTCGGGCGCCGGCGGCGCTTCTGGAGAGGTCGGCGGCTCGGACCTGGCTGTCGAAACAGCCGCCCCGTCGACCTGCCCGGCCGGCGCGACATTGTGCGAGGACTTTGAAGGTTACGCCGACGGCGCCACCAGCCTGGCGCCAAAATGGGAGACGTACACGCTGTCAGCCGCGATCAAGGTCGACGGCAGCAAGCCGCACGCCGGCAGTCGGGCGCTGCACCTGACCACGCAGGCCGGGGCCTCGCACTTCGCCGACATCATCAAACAGAGTCAGGACGGCAGCGCCGTGCTGCCCAAGGCGCATTTCGGTCGGGTGATGCTGTGGACGGCGACGGTGCCGCCCGATGCCCATTGGGGCATAAACCACGCCGCCGGTCCCACCGCGACTGATCGGCGCATGCAGCTGAAGTACAGCCACGGTGGCCAGTTTGGAAAACTGTTCGCCGGTTACAGCCAGCGCCAGCGGCCGGTCAATCCCGACGGAACCTTTCCCCCGCGTGGCGGCGGCGTCGAACCAGGCGATCCCCCGACGACGGTCGACTGTTACAAACGCGCCGCTGTCGCCGTCCTGCCTTTGCGAAAATGGGTGTGCTGGGAGTGGAAGTTCGACGCCAACGCCAGCGAGACGCACTTGTGGGTCGACAGCAATCCGATCACCGACCTGGACGCGGTGGGGCGCGGAACCGGTTGTGTGGCGCCCCTCCCAGGCGACACTGCCTGGCAGGGCCCGGTGCTGTTCAACAAGCTGATCCTGGGCTTCGATCAGTATCAGGACGCCCCTGCCCAGGAAGTGTGGATGGACGATCTGGTCATCGGGCCCGATCGCGTCGGCTGTCCTTGATGCGCAGGCGAGCCTGCCTGCCCGGCTATCCCACCCCCGACAGCTTGTAAGGGGGGGCGCCCTCTGCAAGGATCGATGGCCGAGGCATGAACATGACGCAGGCGCGCAGATCTGCCCTTGCCCGAGGTGTGCTCGTCGCCGCGCTGTGCAGCGTTGCGGCCTGTGCTTCCAGCCAACCGCAGACGGCGGCGCCCGACAGCGGAGGCCCGTCGCAAGATACGGGATCGCCGCCCCCGTCAGTCGACACGGCACCACCTCCGGAAGACACCGCGTCGATTCCTCCTCCCGATGTGGCGCCGCCGGCGCCGGACGCTGAACCCCAGGACGTCTCCACGGACGTCGTCGTTCCTCCCCCCCAGAAGGACGCCGGCATGGCCGATACCGGCGGCAAGCCGCCCGCTGTCGCCAGCGCCGGCTGCGCCTCCGCCGATCAACTGCCCGAAGGCGCGGGGACCCTGCCCGGCGGGCGCAAGTACGTCGTGCACCTGCCGACCGGATACGACAAGACCAGACCATTTCCGCTGGTGTTCGGAAATCATCCCAACGGCGGCAACATCGGGATGTTCGAAGATCAGAAGACCAAGATGGTCATGAAGGACTGGGCCATCCTGGTGCTGACCCAATCGCAGACCGGTGACTGGCGAGAGGCGTTTCCCGCCGACCTGGCTTATTTCGACACTCTGGTCGCGTTGTTGAAAGCCAAGCTGTGCGTCGACACCAACCGCATTTATTCATTCGGTTTCAGCGGTGGCGCTTCGTTTTCAAATCTTCTGGCCTGCAAGCGCGACTTCTTGCACGCGGTGGGCGGCGGCGGGGGCATTCCCGGCTACGACGGCTACACGGCGGCGGACTGCAAGCCGATGCCGGCCTGGATTGACGAAGGCATGCGGGACGGTCTGGTCGAACTGTGGACGGCGAAAAACGGCTGCACCCAAAAGCTGCCCGGCAATCGCCCCAACTGCAGCACGTACACGTGCACGATCGCGCCGGTGGTTTATTGCACCAACGGAGTCCACACCTGGCCGTCCTACGGCAGCGAGGACGTGGCCACGTTCTTCAAGCAGTTCTGACGACAGGCCGCCGCTGCGGCCCCCGTTCCCTTACGGGATGACCTGACTGCAGCGGCTGTTGATGCACTGGTCGGCGGCGCTGCAACAGTCATCAGCGGTCTTGCACAGCTCGAAGGTGTTCGAGCAGGTGTTCACCGGCGGCGGCACGCACTGCAAAACCGGGATGCCGTCGGCTCCGCGCGAGGTCTCTCGGCAGAATCCGCCGCAGCAATCGGCGCCCGTCTCGCATGACATGGTGTTGGCCTTGCACGGCGCCAGCGCCGCGAAGGCGCGCATGTTGGCGGTGTGCAGCTCCTGGCCGGGCAGATAGAACGCCGGGTGGCTGGGATCGGTCTTGCCGGGGTGATCGATGTCGATGGCGGCGATCCAGATCTTCTTGCGCGCGCTGGGATTGGCCGGGAAGGCGAACGGATCGTTGCCCGCCGGATCGCCGCTGGTGGGCGAGATGGTGTTGCCGTAGGCGCGGCGGCTGGTGAACAGCACCCAGTAGTAACCGCCCACCGCCACCGGGAGAACGCTGGCCTCGTAATTCATGCGGCCCTCGACCATCTCGCCGTACGGCAAATAAAGCATACCGGCGGCGTCGCGCCCGTTGATGGCGTTCAACGTCTTGACCATCTTGTCCTCTGATTCCACCAGCCGCAGCTCGCCGAATTGCGGGGTCAGCGGCGCCCCATCACTGACGAATTGACTCGAGTCGAGAGAGTCGCCCTGCTGATAAATGATGCCCTTGCCGTCCGGCAAGAACGTTGGCCAGGAGACCGCCTTGCCAGGGCCAGCGTCGGTGACCAGGTCGCGCACGTTCGAGAACACCGGCGGCGAGGCCTTGCCGTCAAAGTCCATCTCCGACAGCACCCGCTGGCAGCTGGTCAGGCAGGCGCCGGTGCAGGTGACGTCGGTGCAGGTCGCTCCCAGCTTGTCGCCGTTGATGAAGGCCACGTGCGCGCCGTCCGGCGAGAACGCGGGCGTGGTCGCGTACTGCACCAGCGGTCCCAGCGACGGAGCGGCAATGTCCATCCCGGTGGTGGTGTCGATCATCTTCGATGCCGTGCCGGGCGTGGAGAAGATCCCGTGCGGCAGGAAAGGCCAGTTCCGCTTTGGCGGCAGCCCGCTGACCAGCCCCATGCTTCCGTCGGGCGTCAGGCCGATGAACGAGAACAGCTGTCCGTTGGTTGTCTGGGTGCGAATCGCCGCCTTACCAGCGGTGTCCAGGTTGTACGTCTGGCTGGTGACCGGGTTCCAATCGCCATTCGGGTTCGTGGTGGTCTTGCTTCCCGGCGTTGGGTCGTTCTGGCTGCCCGCCGACATCACGCTGCCGTTGGCGCTGACCGAGTGGCAGGCGGTGCACTGCGCGCCTCCGTTCAGATTGGAGGGAAGGTTCCCTCCCGCCGACACCACGACGGTGGCGGTTCCCCCGGCAGGAATACGCATGATTCCACCCTGACCAGCGGGCATTGTCAGCATCGAGTTTTTGTACGTGCTGTAATAAAAGACGCCGTTGATGCTGGCGGGCGCAATCAACCAACTTTGTTTCAGTGGTCCGCTGCCAGTGTTGCCGGACAATTTGTTGACGCTGGCCGTGACGGTGTCTTTGGGCCCGGCCGTCAACGTCAGACCCTTCCAGATCTCGGGCGGCATGGTGACCTGCAACGGATCGTTCAAGTTAGAGTATTGCTGATAGTTGAAGTGAGGAGCGGTGATCGTCAGGTACGCCGCCCGCGTGCCGCCATTTCCGCCGAACTGCAATGACGGCGGCGCCAGTCCGCGTGGAAAGACTGTCTTGTCGTACGGGTAAAGCCACTTGAACTGCGGGTCCTGTCCGCCCGCCATCAGGGTGGTGGTGTCTTGCGGATTCAGCATGTTCGAGCCGTCGACCTGGCACGGCATGTTGTAGGTCGGACAATAGCGGGTGATGTTGACGTTCACCGTGATCGTGGTGGTGGCCGTTCCGTTGCCCACCGTGGCGGTGACTATGACGACCCCGCCGACGTAACCATTGGGCGTGAACACGCCGTCGCTGCCGACAGAGCCGATGGCGACGTTATCGACCGACCAGTTGATCTTGGCCGGCATGGTTCCGTCGCTCAATTGCACGCCGAGGTGCACGGGGCTCGGCTTGCCGGCCACGGTGATGGTGTCGGGGCTGTCCGACTTGATCATTCCGTCCAGCGGGTGCGTGACCGCGGCGTCTTGCGGAAAACGGGTTCCACCGGAACCGCCAAATCCGCCAATCGATCCGCCCGATCCGTTGCCGCCACCGGTGCCGCCGCCGTCGCCTTGACCAGCTGGCAGCTTGATTCCCGCACAACCCGAAACAATCAATGCCAGGGTTACCCTTACAGTGCCGAAGAATCGCATGACCAAACCTCCGCGCGCGGCCGGCGGCGATGAGATGGCTCAGTTATCCAAGCGTCTTCGCATCGCCCGTGACGATCGCCTGATCAACGCTACGGGTCTCATTGCCGTAAATCCACGAAAAACATAGTCAATTTCCGTTGTTTACTAAGAGTGTGACCGTTGCGACGACACCGCTCCGATGAGACCGCGATGTCGAGTTACAGCGGGCCCTTCATATGAAGGATCTTCAGATTGAGGACCGCGCCCGCCTGCGACAGCAGCGCCGCCAGGCGTTCGTCGTCCTCGGCGACCAGGTTCACGCTGTGGTCGTTCGGCACCATCAGCCGCATGGCGGCCAAGAGATCGCGCGCCACCCGCGGATCGACGACGCGAAAGGGAAAGGCGCCGGGGAAGCTGGGGTTAAAGACGGCCAGCCCCAGACTGGCCTCGCCCTCTGGCGCCACCGCTTCGAACAGCACCCGCCCCAGGCGACGCGATACCGTCAGCTGGCCGCGGGGCAGGGAAAAACAATCTTCCAGCACCACGTCCCGGTCCGGCGCCAGTGTCTTCACTACGGCGCCGAAGGAAGGAAGGTCGTGAAACCTGCTCCAGGGCAGACGAAAACTTTTGGCCAGATAGTTCGGGCTCAGGCCCAGGCTGGAATAAAGAGCGATGGCCGCGACGTTGTCGGGCTTCACGTTCAGTCGCCAGAACGTCTTGCCCTGCGCCCGCAGTCGATCCGCGACGGCGGTCAGCAGGATCCGGCCGGTGCCTTGTCGGCGGATCGTCGGATCGACGACCAGGGCCCGGACGTAAACGGTGTCGTCGTACTCCTGAAAGTGGCAGTACGCCACCACGCGGTCTGCCAGCGCCGCCACCAACGTCGTCGGCGCAATGGCCGATGCCCACACGTCGGCTGCCGGGATGGGATCGCCGGTCCCCAGCTCCGGGCAAAGGCGGACGAAGGCGGCATAGTCGTCCGGCGTCGCGGGGCGCAGTGTGACCGCAGCGGCGCTCAACCTTGCAACCACTTGAACAAGGCACCCAGCAACACCAGGGGAGCGGCCAGCGCCGCCAGCAGTGCAAGCACGGCCGCCGCCACGATCAGCGTGTCGACCGGACGGCTCTTCACCTGGCCGCCATCCCGCTGTCGGCTTTGCAGCAGCGCCAGGTTGCGGGCGTGCGCTCGAAAAAAGAAATCCCAGACGTCGCCCACGATGGGAACCGCTCCGCCCAGCGCATCGATGGCCAGATTGAGCAGCATGCGGGCGAGCAGCGCCTTGGGCGCCTGCCGGCGCCACGCCAGATAGATCGGGTAGATGCCCAGCGCCGAGCTCAGCACGTCGCCCAATCCCGGCAAGACGAGACCCAGCAGCGGATCGACGAACCGCCCGTCCAGCCAGCGCGCCAGGGTGGCGGCCGCCTCAACGGCGGGATCGCGAGTTTCGCCAGGGAGATGATCGTTTTCGCCCATGTCTTGGATCAGCGTGGGGAGCGCAGGAAGGAAAGAGAAGGAGGAAAAGACTAGAGCGAGCGCCGCGCAATTGCCATGCAAGGGTCGCGGCAAGCCGTCGCGACGTTACTTGAGGGCGCCGCCCAGCCACGTTGTCGGGCGGCACCATCACCGGATCGAACACCGGTTCGGCGAACAACGGCTGCTCGTTCATGCAGCAATACACGCTGACGAAGGTGTAGGCATCGCCGTCGCGGCGGTCGGTGACGGCGGCCGCTACTGGAGGGTCGCCAGCAGCTCCTTGAAGCGATCCCGGGCGTCCTTGCGCAGGAGATCGTATCGCGAGTCCTCAATGCCGTCGTGACAGGTCTTGCACTCAAGGTCCTTGCCCGATTTCTTTTTGCCGCGGCTGACCAGATCCTTCATGACCGCCTTGGCCTTGGGAATTCCTCCCTCGCGACAGGCTTTCGCCACGACGGAGTCCCCCTTTGTCGCAAGCTTGCAAGGCTCGCCACCCGCGGCGGCCTGCGACGCGTCCATGGCAAGGACCAAGGCAAAGACCAAGGCAAAGACAAAGAGAAGGCCGACCCACCACGGACCGCGTCCAGCTGGATGCATGAAGTTTTGTCGAACCACCGTCTGGAAAATGATGGTCTTCAAGATTGGCAACGCATCGTGGTACCGGCGGGGCCGTAACGGGCCGCCTCGAGTCGCCGACCCAGGCGGGCTTTGTTCGCCCTATTCCTTTTTGAGTCCTGACGAGCGATCAAGGCGAGCGACGTCGGCGAGATCCTTAGGTCGGCCGGCCGCTTTCTTGTTCTTCAGGAAGGTGTCGCGGCTGACGAAGCACACGGTTCTCCCGTCCAGCGTCGTCGGCTCACGTGACGCCCACGCTTCGTCGAAGGTGACACCAGAGATCTGGGTCAACAGATCGATTCGTCTGGGGGGCAACCCGATCTGGTAGACAGTGCCCGGTCGCGCCAGATCCTCTTCGCTGACGTGAGCCGAGTTGAGCGGTGCGCCAAACCGGATCAACGCCGCGATCACCCGTCTGGCATTCTCAATCGTCGGCCTGACGAAGACATCGATATCGCCGCTGGCCCTCGGGGCGCCATGAAAAGCGAGGGCGTAGGCGCCCACGATCACGAAATCCACACCGGCATCGACCAGGTCGTGGAGGAAGTCACGGAAATCGTCGTTTAGCCCATCAATAGTCATCGTCGTCTGAAGGACGGGCTCCTGGCGCAAATAGTCGAGCCGGGAGCGAACGGCGATCGTAACTGGGCAGCGCCTTACCAGCGATCGCCCAGGCTGACCGAGCCAGGGGCCACATCATCGCGATTCTCTCTCCGGCGCTGGTGGTCTCCGACAGATCGTCGGATGGCTCCTCTCCCAGGCGAAACTTCACGACCGGCCAGCTGCTTCGCTGGGCACGACGCCGTGCCGCCTCGTCCCACTCCATTTGTCTATTCTAACCTGTCGCGGTTAAGATGCAGCCGCGTGAACGAATACGGTCGCCAGACGGGTGAGCGTGTTCTCGACGAGCTTCCCTTGGGCATATGGGTGGCCAAGGCGCCGACGGGGGAGGTTCTCTATTCGAACCACTCCTTCAAGGTGATCCTGGGAATGTCGGCCGTCAGTGGGGTCGACATCGCTGCCGCACCCGCCACGTATGGAATCTTCGATCGGGAAGGCAATCTCTACCCTGTTGAGAACCTCCCCTTCAGCCGCGCGCTGGCCAGCGGCCAGCCGGTGGTGGTCGACGACCTGGTCATTCAGCGGGGCGACGGCAGCCGGATCTGTGTGCGGGCGTTCGCCAATCCCATCCGCGACCGTCAAGGTACGGTCAGCCATGTCGTCATCGCGTTCGTCGACATCACAGCCGAGGTACGAGCGGTGGCGGAGCGGGCGGAGATCGAGAAGCGTCTCCAGGTCGCCATCCATCACGCGCCGGTACTCTTGTTCATGATGGATCGGACATCGGTGGTGACCGCGGCCGACGGCGCCTTGAACGCGACCCTGATCTCCCAGAACGGAAGCATGATCGGACGATCGCTGTTCGAAGCCTACAAAGACGTTCCCGTCGTCGTTGAAAATGTCCGACGCGCGCTGGCTGGAGAGATCGTGTCGTATTCGGTCGACGTGCGGAGCCTGACGCTGGATGTGTGGATCGGACCTGTACGGGACGCCGCCGGACAGGTGACAGGTGCCATTGGCGTCTGCACGGACGTGACGGAAGCGCGCCGTCTCCAGTTGGGCATCATTCAGGAAGACCGTATTCGCGCCATGGGAACCATGGCCGCCAGCGTGGCCCATGAGATCAACAACCCGCTCACGTACGTGCTGGCCGGCCTGGAGGGAGCGGCCGAGAAGCTTGAGAGTCTGTCGACGGACATCGAGACGCTGAATCGGTCCGGATTCCACGCCGTGGCGACGACGGCGTCGCTGCGGGGAATCAATCGGCTCAAGGAGTTTCTCAATCCCGTGGTGGCGGGCACCCGGCGAATCCGGGACGTCACGCGCGAGCTGAGAACGTTCACCCGGCCGGATGAAGAGCGCATGGAACAGATCGACGTCGCCGATGTCGTTCGTTCTGTGCTGAGCCTGTTGCGAAAAGAGATCGAGGCCCGGGCCCGCCTGATCGAGGAGATCGGGCCAAGTCCGAAAGTGCGCGCGAACGAGGGCCGCCTGGTTCAGGTCCTGACCAACCTGCTCATGAATGCTTGGCAGGCCCTTCCGACGCCTGATCCAATGCGCCAGGAGATTGGCGTGCGTATCGGGTCGCAGGGCGGAGACGTGCTCATCGAGATCTGGGACAGTGGCGGCGGGGTTCCGCCGCACCTCAGAGAGAAGATTTTCGAGCCTTTCGTCACCACCAAGGCCATCGGCAGT
>JAXDMH010000633.1:0-5064 GCA_034666225.1 Myxococcales bacterium | reverse complement strand
TCACCGGGCGGCCGGTCGCCCGTTACGACAACGGGACCGAGCTTCTGGGGCTTTACCACCACCGCGGGGCCGAGCGCAGCATCACCGTCTACTTCACGGGCGCGCCGTTCAAGGGACACGCCAAGTTCGCCATCAATTCACGGGTTGATGCCGCTCCCCGTCTGTCGACGCTGGCGTTTGACAGGACCGAGCTGGACCTGGCGTTTCCACCGCCGATACCGACCGAGCTCTGGCAGACCGGACACATCTATTCGGTGAAGGTTCCTTATCGGAAGCGACCCGGCACAGAGCGTTTCTACGGTTCGTTCGTGCGTCTGGATGCCAAACCGGCGCCGGTGCGGGTGGGCGGGTCGGCGGCGATCGATCTCATTCGGCTTTAGGTCTGACCTTGCAGACGGCCACGATGGAGTTCCCGAAGGGGGGCGAGATGCGGGCCTCCAGCCGTCTGACCATGGGCACGATGTAACGACTGAAGGCGGGGACGACGTCGCCGGCGTCGCGATCGCGTTTCATCATGACGAACATCGTCCACCAGGCGATCAGTCCAGGCATGTTGAAATACCGAAGCTCTTCAATGTCCAGGCCGGCCGCGAGCAGCTTGTCACGAAGGACTTCCTTCGAATAGCGGCGAAAGTGGCCATATCGACGGTCAAAGGGGCTGAAGGCGAATTCGAACGCGGGAACGAAGATGCAGATGTGGCCGCCGCCGCCCGATTCAACGATCTGGCGCCATCCTTCCAGCGCGCCCAGGTCATCTCGAATGTGCTCGAGGACGTTGATGGCGATGACGGTGTCGAACCGGTGGCCGCTCCACCTTTGCACCCAGTCAGGGGCACCGACCGCGTCGTGGACAATCTTGACGTTGGGGCGATCGCGAAACCGTTCCGTCGACTTCGCCACGCATCCCGGTTCGGTGTCGACGCCCACAAAAATCTGCCGGTCGGCCCAGAACTCCGACAGGTTCCCGATTCCACAGCCGACCTCGACGACGCGGTTTCCGATGAACGGCAAGAACTGCTCGGCGACCCACTGGTTATATTCGGGCGCGGCGCGCGCCGTCTCGAGAAGCTCGGCGAAGGCGCCGTCGTTGGTGATTCCGGTTGGTGTGGACATCAGCGGGGCCCGATACTACAGGCATTAAAGACGGATGAGTTCGACACGGTTTGTTTTGCCTTTGCTTTTGCTTTGCACCGCGGGAGCCGGATGCCCGTCCAGTGGGACGAAAGCGCCGGTGAGCAGTTCCTGCCCCGGACGTTTCCTGTAGGGGACCTGGACCGAGTAGATGTGCCCTGGTTTCCACAGCTCCGTCGGGACGGGCGGCGGTGGCGCGATGCTGATTTCCGCCGGATCCTGGGGGAGGCTGGAAAATCGGGGTGGCTTTTCAACCTTGGCGTAGATGGCGAATTTCGCCCGACCCGAAAAATGCCCGGCGCGGAAGAAGACCGTCACGCTCCGCTGCGCGCCCCGGTGATGGTAAAGACCGATCAGCTCTGTCCCGTTATCAAAGACGGTGGGCTGGCGATACGTCAGCGCTGCGTCCAGCAGGCCTTTGAATCGTGCGACCTCGGCGGTATTGCCGGCGGCGAGAGCCGCGTTGTGAGCGATGCGAATCTGGTCCAACGTCCGCGGCGGTTCTGTCGGAGCGATGGCCGGCTGCCCCAGAAGAGAGCGCCACTCCCAGGTCGCGAAGGGATCGGCCTGGACGGTCCGGATCGGTTCGGTGGCGCCGCGGAGAAACGATTGCAGCAGCGACGGCTCGCGCTCGTCGAAGCGATAGCCGTCCACCGGGCCGGCCGGCTGGCCGCGGTCGATCAGCCAGTGGTGCCCGATGATGCGCACGTGATACTTGCTGGCCGCCAGCTTGAGATCGGAAACAGGAGCATAGCGGCTGTCCATGACATACAGGCGATCTCGGGCGTCGGTCGACACGACGGGTTGTCTGGGGATGAGGACGTGAGGACGGAATTCCCAGCAGAGGGCCCAGTGCACCGGCTCGATGCCGGGGTGGAAGGCAATCCGCGGGGCGGGCGGAGAATGGGCGATCAGCCAATCAACGGCTTCGACGGTGTCAACGTCGCTGCGAATGTCCGACGACACGAAACGCCCGCCGGTCTCGCGGGCCAGCCGCACGGTCGCGGCGCCGTCGTGAAAGACAAATAGAACCAGCAGGCCGATCGTGCCAAGGCCGAGCCAGGCGGCGTTGCGGCGAACCCATTGCGCGGTCGTCCCGGAGAAGGCATCGGCGATCAGGTCGGCGCCGGCTCTGGCGGTGGCGGTCAGGGCACCGACGCCCAGGGCAAAATAGGGCGCGTAGTACTGGGGCCAGAAGATGTGGATGTCAGCGCCTTGCTTGAAGTGCACATATTGAACCGTCGCCATGGTCAGGATGAGCAGCGGAAGGATCTCCAGCTCATTCCGCGTGGCAACCAATCGAATCAACAAGACCGGCAGGGCTATCTTGCCCATCACGATGGCCAGGTCGGAGAACATCAGGCTGATCCAGACCCGGCGCGAATCGAGGACGGCCCGCAAAGGCAAGCCGCTGCCGGCGGCGCGAGCGCCGTGCATTCCCAGCAGCTCGGGCAGTTTGTCCGTCTGAAGGAGGAGGGCGACGATCAGCACCAGCGAACCGACCACCACGGCGCACTGCAGGCCCCAGTAGCGGGCGAACGTGCGAAGTGAAATCGGCTCGAACCATCGTGGGGGAAGGACGAAGCCGCGCAGATACAGCCAGGTAACCCACAGCCCGGCCCAGACGTAGGCGATCCAGTCATGGTTCACCGCCCACAGGAGGCCAAGCACGCTGAGCAGAGCGTAACGTTCGCGCGACGTCTGGATGAACCGCGCATAGGCCCAGCCCGAGAGCAGGCAGCCGAAGATCACCGGCCCTTCCAGGGCGTGAAAGTTAGCGAATCCGACGGTGATGGGCAGGCTGACAAAGGCGAGGGCGCACAGTCCACCGGCCAGCGCGCCCCAGGTGGCCCGTCCCAGCCGATAGAGCAGGATCGTCGAGCCGATGGTGTAAAGCACGGCGGGCAACCGGACGGCGACATTGTTGGCGCCGAACAGCTTGATGAAGACCGCCGCGACCCAGAAGTCGCCCAGCGGATGATGCATGTAATAGTTGCCCGACGTCAGGGGCGGAACCGGAATGTAGACGACCGGAAAAATGGTCTTGTAGACCCACATGTTGTAGCCGGCCGTTCCAATGCCGGCGGTGGCCGCGAAATGACCATCCGGAAAGGGGCCGGCGATTCCCCAGAACGAGACCAGCGCAATCCAGGTGACCGCCAGCAGGGCGATGATCTTCCCGGCCAGCTCTTCCTGGTGCGAACAGGCAGGCAGCCCGTCAGCACGGCGCGGGGACGCCGTTCGTGCTTGAACCAGGAGGCGGGTGACGGTCTGTTGCCAGCGGGTGGCCAGGGTGCCGGTCCCTTGATTCATCAGAGACGATCCATCAGGTGCAGCCCATCAGATGCGACCAATCCAGTGTGGCGTGTGGCAGACCTCCAGAGTGCGGTTGCCGGGCCCGCCCGTGTATTCACAGAGATCGACGTTCCAGTAGTGAAACAGGCTGATCACGATCCAGAAAACCAGCAGCGTGGGCCGGTTCTTCATCATCGCCGCCATGGCAAGAAACAGCGGCAGCGCCAGCAGCACGTACCGGTTCATGCCGACGAACGACAGAGGCAGCACACCGATTCCGGCCAGGACCAGCGTCCCGATGAAAAGCGCGTACCAGAACGCCTGCTCATGCACGGGAAACCGCCCCAGCGCCTTTCGATGGCCCAGCAAGAACCAGAGCAGCGCTGCCACCAGCCAGACCCCTTCGTGAAGAGGATGCTCGATGGAGCGGACGAACCACAAGGACTGTGGGTCCAGCAGTTTCTTCCAGGGTGACTCGTGCTTGAAGGCCTGGCCGTGCGCGTGGATGTAGATCAGGGGATCGCCAAAACGGATGGCGTGGTACGTGGCCAGCACGATCTCGCCCCAGAAACAGAGCACAAGCTGGAGGATTCGCTTTGCCCAGGTCGCGGCGTCCAGGGGGCGCTCGGCGATGGTGATGATGAGAATGGCCAGCGCGCAGGCGCCACCGACGGAAAGGGCGGTGATGCGCAGCCCGGTGGCGAATCCGGCCAGGATGGCCGCCAGGAAGAACCGGCGGTTATGCAAGGCGATGAACGAGCCCAGCGTGGCCGCCAGGGTCAGCGGCTCTGTTTGCACGGTCACCAGGGAAAAGCCGGTGGTGAACGTGTTCAGAAGGATCAACGACAGATACGTCTCCCAGAGCCCCAGCCGGGAGACCAGCGTGTCGCCCGTCCACAGGAACAGAAAGATGAGGCTGGCTCCCAGCGAGATCCCCCACAGGACGTAATCGATGGCCAGGCGACCCCCGAACGACAACAGCCATCCCACCAGCGCGTAGCTTGGATAGAACGCCAGGTTGCAGATCCGCATCGCGGGGGCCAGGTTCTTCGGGTCCAGCGTCGGCGGACATTGCGAATAGCCCCGCAGCCCGAGGCCGACGTAAGACCCGGCGTCCCAGCGACTGACGACCAATCGGTTCCAGCGGGCCGGCGAGCCGTCGCCGGGGTTGACATAGGCGGGGGCAGCGCCGGGGGCGGCGTTGAAGGGCATGCCGAACCGCTTGCCGGACTGCACGTTGACAGCCAGGTGCGCCGCCAGGCAGAGCAGCGCGAACGCCAGCCGGAACCAGGTGGTCCGCGCCGACCGCTGCAGCCAGTCCCTCGCGGCGTTGACCGTCGGCAGCATCGCCTGGTGAAGGCTATCCAGTCGACGGCGAATCGGCTGAAGCGGCGACGGTGCGGCGGGCAACATGAGGCTTTCTAGCGCATGGATAACCGCACTGGAAGGCCAGTCGCCACATCAACTTGATCGACAGGGTCTTCGGAGACAATATCCCGTTCGCGGTGAGAGTCTTCGTCACGTCTGCATCGGCGCGCTGGTAGCCCGTGGCGGGAGCGATCGCAGGAAGCGTCGTGGCGGCGCTGCTGTACCTGGTGCCGATCGCCGTCGTGTTGCTGGCCGGGTCACGCCGCCCGC
>JAXDMH010000632.1:0-3941 GCA_034666225.1 Myxococcales bacterium | reverse complement strand
CCGATCAGGAAGTCGACCGCATGACCCACGATCTTGACGCCATTTTGGGCTACGTGGCCGCTCTCAAAGAGCTGGACACCAGCGACGTCGAACCGATGACCCACGCCGTCCCTTTCGACTGTCCGCTGCGGCCCGATGTGGCCGAGGCGTCGTTGCCATTAGATGAAGCGTTGAAGAACGCCCCCCGGCGCGAGGCCAGCTTTTTTCAGGTGCCGCGCATCATCGCCACCTCGGCCTCCCCGGCCTCCGGGAGCGGCGGCGATGCCTCGGGCGGCGGGGGTGCAGGCGAGGACCTGCCGTGATCGATCCGCGCAGCAGCTCCATCGCCGCCATCGCCGACGGCGTCCGCGCTGGCAAGCTGCGCGCTCGCGACGTGGCCAGCGCTTACCTGGATCGCATCGAACGGTGCAACGGAGCCTTGGGCGCCTACCTGCTGGTCGACGGCCAGGGAGCGCTGCGCCGGGCGGCGGCCGTCGATCAGAAGGTCGCGGCCGGTGAAGATCCAGGGCCGCTGGCCGGTGTTCCCATTGGCGTGAAGGACATCTTCGTCACGCGCGACCTCGAGACCACCTGCGCCTCGAAGATTCTGCGCGGCTTTGTACCGCCCTTTGAATCGACGGTGACCGATCGTCTGGCGAGGGCCGGCGCGGTGGCCCTGGGCAAGCTGAACATGGACGAGTTCGCCATGGGCTCTTCCAACGAGAACAGCGCGCGCGGTCCCGTGAGCAACCCGTGGTCGCTGGAGCACATCCCGGGCGGTTCGTCGGGAGGCTCGGCGGCGGCGGTGGCGGCCGGCCTGTGCGCCGGCGCGCTGGGCACCGACACGGGCGGGTCGATCCGGCAGCCGGCCGCCATGTGCGGCGTGGCCGGGATGAAGCCGACCTACGGGCGGGTCTCGCGTTACGGCGTGATCGCCTTCGCCTCGTCGCTGGACCACCCGGGCCCGTTCGGACGAACGGTGGAAGATGTCGCCGCGCTGCTGGAGGTGATGGCGGGCGCCGATCCGCTGGACGCCACCAGCATTCCAGCGCCGGTGGGCGCCTATCGCAAGGCCGTGCAGGCCGGCCGCGCGGGCGGGCTGGCCGGCGTTCGCCTGGGCGTTCCCGACGAATATTTTCAGCCGGGCATGGACGCCGAGATCGAAGCCGCCGTGCGCGCCGCCATGGACGAGCTGGGCCGCGCCGGCGCCACGCTGGTGCCGGTGTCGCTGCCCCACACCAAGTACGCCATCGCCACCTATTATTTGATCTGCACCGCCGAGGCTTCGTCCAACCTGGCCCGTTACGACGGCGTCCGTTACGGCCATCGCGCCGACGGTGTGCGCTCGCTGGAAGAGCTTTACGCGCGCACGCGCGGCGAAGGTTTTGGCCTGGAACCAAAGCGGCGAATCATGCTGGGCACGTACGTCCTGCGCGCCGGTTACTACGAGGCCTATTACGGCAAGGCGCTGCGGGCGCGCCGCAAGGTGGCCGACGATTTCACCGCCGCCTTCACCAAGTGCGACGCCATCGTCACGCCGACGTCGCCCGTGCCGGCCTTTCGTTTTGGCGAGCGCATGGGCGACCCTTTGCAGATGTACCTGGCCGACGTGCTGACCGTGGCGGCCAACCTGGCCGGCATTCCGGCGCTGTCACAGGCCTGCGGGTTCACCAGGAGCGGCCTGCCCATCGGTTTGCAGATCATGGGGCCGCCGCTCGGCGAAGAGATCTGTTTTCGCGTGGGCGGCGCCTACGAAGCGCGCACCGACTGGCACACGCGCCTGCCGCCCGAGCCCGGCGCGGGGAAGGCGTCATGAGCACGCTGGAGAAACACCTCGAGAAGTACGAGGTGGTCATTGGCCTCGAGGTCCACGCTCAGCTGGCCACGCAGTCGAAGATCTTCTCCTGGTCGTCGGCTGCCTTCGGCGCCGAACCCAACACGCACACCGATCCGGTCTGCCTGGGCATGCCGGGGGTGCTGCCGGTGCTGAACGCCGCCGCCGTCGAATCGGCGGTGCGCCTGGGACTGGCGGCGGGGTGCAAGATCCGCCAGCGCTGCCGGTTTTCCCGCAAACACTACTTTTATCCCGACTTGCCCAAGGGATTTCAGATCTCGCAGTTCGACGAGCCGATCTGCGAGGGCGGGGCCATCACCTTCCGGCTGCGCGGCGAGACGCGCTCGATCCGCCTGGTGCGCATTCACCTGGAAGAAGACGCCGGGAAGAACCTGCACGCCGCCGCCGGTGTCAGCTTCGTCGACTACAACCGGGCCGGCGTTCCGCTGTGCGAGATCGTCAGCGAGCCCGACGTCCGCTCCGCCGAGGAAGCAGCCGAGTACGTGCGCGCGGTGCGGGCGCTGGTCCGTTACCTCGGCATCTGCGACGGAAACATGGAAGAAGGCTCGCTTCGTTGCGACGCCAACGTGTCGTTGCGGCTGCGCGGCGCCACCGCCTACGGGACGAAGACCGAGCTCAAGAACATGAACTCGTTCAAGAACGTGCGCGACGCCATCGAACACGAGGTCAAGCGTCAGGCCGAACAACTGGATCGCGGCGAACGCATCATCCAGGAGACGCGCCTGTGGGACGCCGCGCGCGGGGTGACCGCGGCCATGCGCTCGAAAGAGCAGGCGCACGACTATCGCTATTTCCCCGAGCCGGATCTGCCGCCGCTGGTCGTCACCGACGCCGCGCTGGAAACCGCCCGCCGCTCGCTGCCCGAGTTGCCCGAAGATCGCTATGGCCGCTATCTGACGACGGGCGGGTTGTCGCCGCAGGACGCGGGCGTGCTGGTCGCTGAACGAGAGATCGCCGCGTACTTTGACGCCACGGTGGCGGCGGGCGCTCTGCCCAAACGCGCCGCGAACTGGGTCATCAACGAAGTCCTGGCCCGCGTCGACGACCCGCGCCGCCTGGGCGCCGCCGATCTGCCGGTCGCGCCGCCCGCGCTGGCCGAACTCATCGCCGTCATCGACCAGGGCACGCTGTCAGGCAAGCAGGGCAAGGACGTCTTCGCGCGCATGTGGAGCGAACGGCGGCGGGCCGGCGACATCATCGCCGCCGAAGGCCTGGCTCAGGTTTCGGACAGCGGCGCGCTGGAAGAGGCCTGCCGCCGCGTGGTCGAAGCCCATCCCGAAGAGGTCGCCCGCTTTCGCGGCGGCACGGCCAAGGTGATGGGTTTCTTCGTGGGCGCCGTCATGAAGGAGACCGGTGGCAAAGCCAACCCCAAGAGCGTCAACGAAATCCTGAGGCGGCTGCTGGGGCCGGCCTAGCGAGGCCAGGACTGACCATGGCGGCGATCTCGCTGGCGCCCGGGCAGCGTCCCTCGGAATTTCCCGACGTGCTGTCGCCCATCTTCTGGCGAGACGATCACGTGGTGATGATCGATCAACGGCGGCTTCCCGGCGAGGAGATCTGGACCGCCTATGATTCCTGGGAAGACGTGGCCCGCGCCATCTCCGAGATGGAGGTGCGAGGCGCGCCCGCCATCGGTTGCGCCGCCGCCTTCGGCGTGGCGCTGGCCTGGCGAAAAGATCCGTCGCCGCTGGCGCTGCGCCAGGTGATGCGGGCGCTGGGCGCCACGCGGCCCACGGCCATCAACCTGGGGGCCGCCCTGCACCGGATGGCCAATGCGCTGGTGTGCGACCGCGACCCGGTCTCCGAGGCGCGCGCCCTGTGGAGCGAGGATCTGGCCGCCTGCCGGAGCATCGGCGCCCACGGCGCGGCGCTTTTGCCCAATGATGGGTTCGTGCTGACCCATTGCAACGCTGGCGCCCTGGCCACGGCCGGCTATGGTACGGCCCTGGGGGTGATTCGCGCCGGCGTCGCCGCCGGAAAGAAGTTTCGCGTCCTGTGTGACGAGACCCGCCCCTGGCTGCAGGGCGCCCGTCTCACCTCCTGGGAGCTTCACCAGGACGGAATTTCCTGCGCGGTCATCGTCGACGGGGCCGCCGGAAGTTTTCTG
>JAXDMH010000631.1:0-3330 GCA_034666225.1 Myxococcales bacterium | reverse complement strand
CTGAAACCGGGCGACAAGGTGATGGGGCTGGCCCTGCCCATGGGCGGGCACCTCACCCACGGCTGGAACGTGTCGATCACCGGCCGCTACTTCGCGTCGGTTCAATACGGCGTGCGCAAGGACACCGGGCGGATCGATTACGACGAGGTTCGCGAGCTGGCCAAGCGTGAAAAGCCGGCCCTCATCTGGGCGGGCGGCACGGCGTACTCGCGCCTCTGGGACTTCCCGGCCATGGCGTCGATCGCCAAGGAGGTGGGCGCGCGCTTCGCCGCGGACATCGCCCACATCGCAGGCCTCATCGCCGGCGGCGCGCACCCCACCCCCGTCGGCCACGCCGACGTCGTCACCACCACCACGCACAAGACGCTGCGCGGACCCCGCGGCGGCATGATCCTGACGACGGCCGAACACGCCACCGCCATCGACCGGGCCGTCTTCCCCGGCCTGCAGGGCGGGCCGCACGTGCACAACACCGCGGCGCTGGCCGTGGCCCTGAAGGAAGCGGCCCTCCCCTCCTTCCGCGACTATGCGCACCAGGTGGTGGCCAACGCCAAGGTGATCGCCGACGAGCTGGTGGCGCGCGACTACCAGGTCGTGTCGGGCGGCACCGACAACCACCTCATCCTGGTGGATCTGTCGAACAAGAACGTGCCCGGGAAGATCGCCGCCAAGGCGCTGGACAAGGCCGGCATCGAGCTGAACTACAACTCGGTCCCCTACGACACGCGCAAGCCGTTCGACCCGTCTGGCATCCGCCTGGGATCGCCGTCGGTCACCAGCCGGGGCATGCGCCAGCCGGAGATGAAGCTGATCGCGGGCTGGATCGATCGCGTCATCAGCGACCCCAGCGACGACAACGCCGCCAAGGTGCGCGGCGAGGTGCTGGAGCTGACAAAAAGATTTCCGGCGCCGGGCATCTCGGCGTAGACCCACCGGATCTAACGCGCTCGGAGGACTCTGTTTATGCCCCTTCCTTATCGTCAGGGTACCGCCCCAACCTGGGTGGCTGCGGCGGTCGCTGTCGCCGTCGCGTTCTGCGTGCTGGTGATCGGCGGCCGCGCGCGGGCCGAGGTGATCGAGCTCGTCGACAAGACGAAGATGAACGCCCGGATCATCCACTATTACGACGGCGTCTACACCGTCGAGGCCAATGGCCAGACGGTCAAGCTGCCGAAAGAAAAAATTCGCAGCGTCTCTTTCCAGCTGCCGCCGGCGCGGCCCGAGTTCTCGACACCTGAAAAGACCTTCGAACGCTGGCGCAAGGCGCTGACCGAGGGGGCCGTGGATCGGGTCATCGACTGCTATGCCCTGATGTACCAGGGGATGCTGGCCACCCAGATGGGCCTCGGTGGGCAGCAGCAGGCGGAAGGCGTCAAGAAGATGCAGAAAGAGGTCGAGGGGACCAAGTTCCAGATCAAGGGTTCATCGATCAAGGGCGAGACCGCCTCGCTGAAAGTGCAGCGACAGAAGGGCGACGACAGCGACACGGGTGAGATCGCGTTCGTAAAAGAGAACGGCGAGTGGAAGATGCTCCCCCCGCAATGAGGGCGCGGGGCGTCGCCTGGCGGCGACTGGGCGCAACGATAATCGGCGCGGCGGCGCTGATGGCAGGCGGCGGCGCGACGGCGCGCGCCGGCGGCCTGGATCCGTTTCGTCCGACGGGCGGCGGCGCGGGCGGCACTGGCGCGGCAGGCGTCGCCACGCCGTTTCGCCTCGCTCAGACGACCAGCGGCAGCACGGGTGGCACCACCAACACGGGCGCGCCGCTTCCGGCGGCGACGACCAAGGTGGCTCCGACTGCGGCTGGCCAGTCTCAGTTTTGCGCCCGCGACGAGGAGTGCCCCAGCGATCGCATCTGCGAGGACGGGTTCTGCCAGGCCATCCCGCAGCGCACGAACATTCTCTATCTCTACTATCGCGACGGCGCCTTCCGGGAGTTCTTCGGCCTCTACTGGTCCAAGCGCGGCTCGGCGGGATTTCGGGTGCTGGTGCCGTTTTACTGGCACACCTGGAGCCCGACCACGGAGGCCCGGGTCGTGGCGCCGTTCTACTGGCGCTTTAACGACTACGCCCGGCAACAAAGCAACCCCGTCATCGTCCCCGGCCTCCCCGTCTCGTGGACGTCGGAGCCTGGCGCGCGGTCGTTCGCCATCTGGCCGCTGTTCTATGGCTCGTCAAAATACGGCTGGGCCGTGCCGATATTGGGAACCTGGTCCGTCAAGGATCCGGCCCAGGGCAGTGGATTCGGCGCCGTGGCCTTTCTCTACTGGTGGCGCCGTTCGCCGCAGCGGGGCTCGTTTGATCTCGCCTTCCCGCTGTTTGTCTCCAGCCGCGACAACGACCGCGCCTTCACCTATGCCGTTCCGCTGACGTTCTATTGGCGGCGCCAGGACAACGCCAGCACGCTGTCGATCCCCTTCTTCTACCGGAACACGCACAAGACCGGCGGCTCGTTCTTCACCTGGCTGGGCTATCGCACGCACGAAGGGAAAGAGACCACCGGCTCGCTTTTCTGGCTGTACTGGTACGGCCACAACGACACTGCCAAGACCGCCTACGACGTCGTCTTCCCGCTGTTCTGGAGTTTCCGCGGGCCGCGGAGCAGCTCGACGGTGGGCTTCCCCTTGCTGTGGCATTTCCGCGAAAACGACGCCACCGACACCATCTTCTTCCCCCTGGTCTGGAGCTTCTCCACGGCGAACGAATCGACCACGCTGGTCATCCCGTTCATCCACGCCCGTCGCGACAGCTGGACCATGAACGCCGTCTTCCCGTTGTGGTGGAGCGGCGGCGATCCCAAGTCCGGCGAGGCCTTCCACACCCTGCTGCCTTTCTTCTACTGGAAATCGTCGGCCCACGGTCGCAAAGAGACCTGGGTGTCGCTGATCGGCGGCTACCGCCGCAACGACGACGCCAGGTCAAAGACGCTGGCCGTGCTGCCGGGCATCGTCACGCACAGCGATCCCGAATCCGATTTCCAGATCGTCACGCCGCTGTTCGTGCGGCACCACAACCACGTCGCCGATTCGACGACCAAGCTGCTGGGCATACTTCTGTATCTGCGCGACGACGCCCAGGGCTCGACGTCGGTGCTGTTCCCGCTGTTCTGGCGCATGCGCGACGCCCCCACCGGCGCCACCGCCACCATGGGCTTTCCGTTCTTCTTCCACCGGGCCGGCCCCCAGGACACCACCTTCATGGGCGGCGTCTTCCCGCTGTGGTTCTATGGGCGTTCCTTCCGCGACGGCGGCTGGAGCGGGGGCCTCATCCCGCTGGCCTACTTTGGCCGGCGCGGCGACGACACCCACGCCGTGGTGTTCCCGCTGCTGT
>JAXDMH010000630.1:0-11355 GCA_034666225.1 Myxococcales bacterium | reverse complement strand
AGAGCACCGGCGGGGTGGCGGCGGATCTGCGGCGCTGCCTTCAAGAACTGCGCCACCTGGGCCGCATCACCGTCTTCGCTCCGGGTGAGAACGACGCGTCTGATCGCTTTCAACTGCCCCAGCGCCTGTACGGCCGGCAGCGTGAAACGGAGATCATCCTGAATGCGTTCGAGCGGGCCAGCGCCGCCGAGAAGCGGGTGGTCCTGGTGTCGGGGCCGTCGGGCATCGGCAAATCAGCGCTGGTGCAAGAGGTCCAGAAGCCGATCGCCGCCACGCGGGGTTACTTTGTGGCCGGCAAATGCGAGGCCCTGAACCGCAACATCCCGTACGCGGCCTTCACCCAGGCCTTCCGAGACCTGGTTCGACAGCTGGAGACGGAGAGCCCGGAGAGCGTCGCCAGATGGCGGCAATCGATCCTGGAGGCGGTCGGCACCAGCGGTCGGGTCATCATGGACATCGTTCCCGAGCTGGAATCGATCATCGGTGCGCAGCCGTCGGTTCCCGTGCTCGATCCGGAAGAATCGCAGATCCGGTTCAACGCCACCTTCCGGCGGTTCGTCCGGGTCTTCTGTCGCTTCGGTCAGCCGTTCGTTCTGTTCTTCGACGACGTGCAGTGGATCGACGCCGCCGGGCTGCGCCTCCTGCGCGCCATCCTGCTGGATTCGCAGATCAGCAACCTGATGCTGGTCTGGTCGTTCCGCGATGACGAGGCTGGCGGCACGGCCCCCATCACCCGCCTGGTCGACGAAGCGACGCAAATGGGTCTGGGCATCGATCAGATCAAGGTCAGCCCGCTGG
Organism: Myxococcales bacterium; assembly: GCA_034666225.1. Classification (GTDB taxonomy): domain Bacteria; phylum Myxococcota_A; class Polyangia; order Fen-1088; family Fen-1088; genus DATKEU01. The sequence continues at coordinate 10,557 of JAXDMH010000630.1, read as the reverse complement.
GCAAAACCGACGTTCACCAGCTCATCTCCGACGGTCTGCGGGGGCGCCATCAAGATCTGGCCGCGCTGGCCAGCGTCGTGTGCGAACGCTGCGACGGCAACCCGCTGTTCGTCAGCCAGTATCTGGATCACCTGCACCGGGAAGGGGTCATCCAGTTCGTGCACGGCCTGGGGTCGTGGACGTGGGATCCGGCAGGGCTGGGCGAAGGTCAGGTCACAGACGGCATCGCCGATCTGATGCGGGCCAAGATCCTCAAGGCACCCGCGGCCGCTCGGCAGACGCTGCAGATCGCCGCGTGCATCGGCTCCAGCTTTGACTTGCGCATGCTGTCCATCGTCAGCGAGAAACCGCGTCACGTCCTGGCGGCTGAACTTCAAGCGGCGCTTGCCGAGGGATTCGTCACGCTGGTGGGCGCGTCGTATCGGCTGTTCGAATCATCATTGCCGGATGCCCACGTGGCGTTTCGGTTCGTGCACGACCGGGTCCAGCAGTCGGTTCACGACATGCTGGAGGACGACGCCCGCAAGCGCGTTCACCTGCGCATTGCCCGCCTGCTGATCGCCCGCTCGCGCGAGGCAGACGGCGGTGATCACCTGTTCGAGATCGTCGATCACCTGAACCAGGCCTGGGACCTGCTCTCCGACCCGACGGAGCGATCGGAGGCGGTGGCCCTGAACCTGCGCGCCGGCATCCGGGCCAAGGCCAACGTCGCGTACGACGTGGCGGCGCGCTCGCTGCGGCACGCGATGGCCAACCTGCCGCCACGGGCCTGGACGGAACACTATGAACAGACCAGCCAGCTTTTTCTGGAATGCGCCGACTGCGAATACCTGTGCGGGAACTTCGACGTGGCCGAGCAGTTGCTGGACGAAGCGTCGATTCACCTGCGCAGCAACGTCGAACGCGCCCTGGTCTACGACATCAAGATCCCGATGCGCACCAACCGCGGTCGCCCCGCGGACGCCATCCGCCTGGGCATCGAAGCGCTGGCCCTGTTCGATATCGAGCTGGTGGCCAAGCCATCTCCCGCCCTGGTCACCGAAGCCATTGTCACCACTCGCCGCCGCCTGAGCGGCCTCTCCGTCGAGGAGCTGCTGCACCTGCCGGAGATGGTGGACCGCGAGAAGCTGGCCATCATGCGCATCTTCAACCGCCTGGGCCCGCCCGCGTACTTCACCGACCAGGGGCTTTACTCGCTGATGCACTGCCTGGTCATCGAGCTGACCCTGGAGTACGGGCACGCCTCGGAATCGGTGCGCGGGTATTCCGTTTACGGAATGATCCTGGGTTGGCATTTCGGATCGTACGAAGAAGGCGCCCGCTACGGCGAGCTGGGCATCCAGCTGAGCGACAAGCTGGCCAACGTGCAGATGAAGGGGGTCAGCCGCGCTCTTTACGGCTGTTTCATCTGCCACTGGACCCACGCCATCGACGAATCGCTGATCCACCTGCGGGAAGGTCACCAGCTGCTGCGCGAGGCCGGCAACGTCGTGCTGGGCAGCTTTGCCCTGTGCATCCACACGGTCACGATGTGGATCAAGGGCGAACCTCTGGATCGGGTGCGTGCCGACGCCGCCAAGAGCCTGGCCTACCTGCGCCAGGCAAAGTACCGAGAGATGATCGACTTCATGTCCTGCGTCGATCGGGCGGCCATGAGCCTGGCCGGGCAGACCCAATCGCCGACCAGCCTTGACGGCGACGGCGCCGGCGACGATTTCGACGAGAACACCACGGTGTTCAGCATGCGCGGGGTCGGCATCAAGACACCGCTGCATTGGTATTGCCTGTCAAAGGCGCAGCTATTCTATCTGTTCGACCGCCTCGACGACGCGGCCGAGATGGCCGAGCGCTCGGCCGAGATGCTGCCCCATTCCCAAGGTTCATTGCTGAACGCCGAGCACCATCTGCTGTCGGCGCTGATTGCCCTCGGCAGGGGTGAACGCCCCGACGCAAGCGCGGGCGCCGATGCCGACACGGACGCGGACGGCGCCCGCGGGCTGGGGCAATCGCGCCGGCTGCTGGCGCAATGGGCGGTGCACTGTCCGGAAAACTTCGCCGCCAAGCACCTGCTGGTCGAGGCCGAGTGCGCCCGGGTGACCGAGGAACACGAATCGGCCGTCGACCTCTATGAACGTGCCGTGACGGCGGCGCGGGCAGAAAAGAATCTGTTCATCGAAGCGCTGGCCAACGAGCGGGGCGGCCGCTATCACCTTGGTCGCAAACGAACGTTCATCGCCAGCTCGTATCTGAAACAGGCGCGCTATGTTTATTCGCGCTGGGGAGCGTCAGCAAAGGTCAACCAGCTGGACCAAGAGTTCGGCGCCCTGCTGGGCCCCGCCACCCTGCGCTCGACCAGCGACGCCCGAAAATTCGAGGCGTTGCGGTTGCCCGGCGAGTCATCCGAAGGGCTGGACGTGTCGGCGATCATGAAAAGCGCCCGCGCCATCGGCGAGGTGATCGTCCTCGATCGGTTGATCAAGAAGGTGACTCGCACCCTGGTGGAGAGCGCCGGGGCGCAGATCGGCGTCATCGTCTTCGCCGGCAGCGATGGCCTGCGGGTGGTGGCCCGCCGCCACATCGACGATCCGGAAGACGCCGTGTCCATCGATATGCCTCTGGATGCATACAGCGACATCGCCGCGTCGGTGGTGAAGAAGGCCGCCGCCGATCAGGCCATCGTGCTTTACGAAGACGCCGCCAAAAGCGCCGAGCTGAAGGGTGATCCCTACGTCCAGCAAACCCAGCCGCGATCCGTGCTGTGCTTTCCGGCCATGCACCAGGGGCGGGTCAGCTGCATCGTTTACCTGGAGAACAACCTGGCTCCTGGCATGTTCACCCGCGAACGGGTCGAGGTGCTGCGCATCCTGTCGTCGCAGGTGGCCATCTCTCTCGAGAACGCCCGGCTCTACTCCGGCCTGGAAGAAAAGATTCGCCTTCTGGAAGAGGCGCAGGAAGGCCTCAAGGAGAAGGAACGCCTGATGCGCGAGATGGAGATCGCCAGGCGCATCCAGACGTCCATTCTGCCGGGAGCGCTGGAGGTCCCTGGCCTGGACATCGCCGCCACCATGCTGCCCGCCACCGAGGTGGGCGGCGACTATTACGACGTCGTCCCCGTGGAAGGGGGATGTTGGCTGGGGATCGGCGACGTGGCAGGCCACGGCCTGGGATCGGGGCTGGTCATGCTGATGATTCAGAGCGGCCTGGCCGTGCTGACCCGCGAGGCCCCCGACGCCTCGCCGCGCGAACTCTTGCGCGTGCTGAACCAGATGCTGTACGACAACGTCCGCAAGCGCCTGGGGCAGCAGGAACACGCCACGCTTTCATTGCTGCGTTATCGAACCGACGGGCAATTCACCTACGCCGGCGCCCATGAGGAATTCATCGTCTGGCGTGCGCAAGAACAACGCTGCGAGTTGATTGCCACGCGCGGCATCTGGATGGCCGCCATACCGAATATTCCCCGCAGCATGGTTGACCAGCGATTCCGCCTGCTGCCGGACGACGTTCTGGTCCTGTACACGGACGGCGTCATCGAGGCGACCAACCAGCATCGTCGGCAGCTGGGAGTGGAACGGATCTGCGACGCCCTGGCACAGGTGCACAGCCAGCCCGTAGAGGCGATTCGTGACCACCTGATGACGGTGGTGAAAAACTGGATGAGCCGTCAGGACGACGACATTACCTTCTTGATTGCGCGTTACCGCGGATCCGAATGAATGCGCCAGAAAATTTCAGGATGATCCTGGTGCGACGCTTGGCCACTCTTACGCTATCTTCAGTGAGGAAGTCGTGCCAGGATTGAAGACCCGGGACCGATAACCTGGAAGCGCCAATGGCGACTCTACAAATAAAACCGATTCACCATGCGACCTTCGACGCCGAAGCGGTCATGGACGGCAACGAGATCGCTGTGCGCTTTGCCGGCACAGCCGATCTCAGCGTCAAAGAGATCATGGACCGTTTCCTGATCGACGTGCATGCGGAAGCGTCGCGCATGGACGCAAGATCGGTCAGCGTGGACGTCAGCGGACTGGAGTTCATCAACTCGTCCTGCTTGATGGCGATCGTCACCTGGATAACCACAGTCCAATCGATGGTGAACCGGCGTTATCAGATCGCCTTCCACTTCAAAGCCGTCCGCGACTGGCACCGCCGCAGCTTTGATGTGTTGACCCAACTGGGCGAGGACGTGGTCACGGTGAGGCCTTCTCCGCCCGCGCCGCAAACGCCGCCCGCCCCTGCTCCGGCCGGGGGCGCCAAGCCCGAAGGCAGCGCAGACGAAGCGACGCGGGTGTCGCGTCCGCCCAAGCACGAGTGAGCCGAAAGAGCCTGGGCAACGCCCGTCAGAAGCGCCCGTCAGGAACGGGCGTCAGGAACGTTCCTCGGGAATGCTTCCCGCGAATCGATAACCGATGCCGCGCACGGTTTCGATGTATTCGCCGGCGGCGGCCAGCTTTTCACGTAGACGTTTGACGTGGGTATCGACCGTGCGGGTGGTGTTGTCGCCGCTGACACCCCAGACGTCGTCCAGCAGCACCGATCGCGACTGGACCCGATCGCGGCGGTCGTAAAGCGTACAAAGCAGTTTCAGCTCCAGCGCCGTCAGCACCACCTCCAGCCCGTCGACGACGACCCGCGGAACATCGCGATCGATGCTCAGCCGTCCAAACGTGACGGCACCACCGCTGGTGACCGCCGGCGGGGTCCGCTTGCGCCGCAGGATCGCCTGCACCCGCAACATCAGCTCGCGCACGCTGAACGGCTTGACCACGTAATCATCGGCGCCCAGTTCAAACCCGACGATGCGATCGACCTCGGCACCACGCGCCGTCACCATGATGATGGGAATGGCCTTCGACAGGGGATTGCTCTTCAGGCTGCGACAGACGTCCAGGCCCGACATGTCCGGCAGCATCAGATCCAGCAGGATCAGATCGGGCGGCGACTGTTGCACCAGCGACAGCACCGGCGCGCCCCGCGACGACACGGCGACGTCGTGGCCGGCCGCGCGCAGGTTGTAGTCCATGACGTCCTGAAGGTCCTGTTCATCCTCGACCACCAAGACGCGCGCCATCGAGTTTCCTTCTAGCATTTCTGTCCCTGAGGGTGGAACCGGCTGCTCCGGCTATTCCTCAATGGGTCGTGGTTCCTCGGCATCCGACAAGCGATAGCCGGCCCCGCGAACGGTCTCGATCAAGGCGCCGGCGGCGCCCAACTTGTCGCGCAGACGTTTGACGTGGGTGTCCACGGTACGCGTGGTGGCCCCGGGGCTGTAACCCCAGACATCTTCCAGGAGGTCGTCGCGCGATCGCACGCGCCCCCGGTGCTCGACCAGGTAAGACAGAAATCGCATCTCCAACGCGCTGACGTGGATCTCCTGTCCGCTCACGAACACGCGATGCGCGTCGGTATCAACCGTCAGCAACCCGATGACCACCGCCCGCCGTTTGCCACGCGGCTTGCCGTCTCCGCTTTCTGCCTCGGGACCCAGGCGGCGGCGGCGCACAAACGCGTTCACCCGCAGCACCAATTCGCGCATGCTGAACGGCTTGACGACATAGTCGTTGGCCCCCAGCTCGAAGCCGACGACGCGGTCTATCTCCTCGCCTTTGGCGGTCAGCATGATCACCACCGGTTGGCGTCCGTCAGCCGAGCTGCGAATGCGCCGGCAGATCTCCGTCCCTGACATATCCGGCAGCATCAAATCCAGCAGCACGACGTCGGGAGCAAAGGCCTCCAGTCGCGCAATCGCCACGGCGCCCGACTCGGCCGTCTCGACGCTGTACCCGTTGCTCTGCAGATTGAAGCTGAGCAGCTCGCGAAGGTCCGGCTCGTCCTCGACGACCAAGACCCGCCGTCCGGTAGAGGATGTTTCCTGCATCACCGGCGCGACCTTACGACCCTCGCGTGACGATTCGGTGACAGACCGGTGAATTCTCATTGGCGGCTGCACGTCCATGACAGGGCAACCGCGCCATGCGGGGGCGGGACCGGCCCGACCGATCGGGCCCGAACCCTTGCCAGGTTTGGCCCGGTCGCGTAGGGTGGCGGCATCGTCGCGCGCACCCAACCGCGCGATTTATTGACACGTTTTGCTGACGAAACGTTTGCTGAAAGGAAGCGCAGGAATGCATCACCTGTCTTTGGGACGTGGTCTCCCGGTCGCCGGCCTTCTGCTCGCGGTGGCCCTGGTCATGCTGGGCGACCAGGCGCCGGCGCGCGCGCAAGCCGGCCCGGATCCCATCGTCGTCACGGCCAAGCTGGTCGAGATCCCCACCAAGTTTCCACCCGACGATCTGTACGACTATGCCTTCGTGATGAAATACGTGGTGGTGGGCGGTCCGATGGACAAGCAGACCATCCTGGTCGCGCATTACAAGCCGCGCCAGCCGCGCAGCAAGATCAAAGAGAAACACACCGGCGGCAAGCTGCGGACGTTCAACCAGGGCGACATCCACAAGCTCAAGCTGACCGCCGACCTGAAGAAGGTCTGGAAGGGCGCTCTGATCGACGAATACGCCGCCACCGATCACAAGAGCGTGCGCTATTGGTGCCTCGAGGCCGATCCCGCCTGAGGTGGTTCCAGCCGGCCGCGACGATGCCGGGCGCGGCCGGGTCTAGACGCACGTGATCCGCGCGCTGGCAGCGCAGCCGGCGCGGCGGCGAGCGCTGGCGCTGTGGCTTTTCACCGCGACCTTCGTCGTGGCGTGGGCGCCGTCCGCCGACGGCGACATCTGGTGGCATCTGGCGGCGGGGCGCGAGATGGTGCGCACGCACGCCCTGCTGTGGACCGATCCGTTCTCGTCGGGCGCGGCCGGGCGGCCCTGGATCGACGTTCACTGGCTGTTTCAGCTGGCCGTCTATGCGATCTACGGCGTCGCCGGCCTGGGCGGCCTGGTGGTGGTCAAGTGCGCGATGGTGGCAACCGGCGTGCTGGTTCTGCGCGCCGCCGTCGTGGAATCACGATCCACGCGCGCTGCCGAAGCGCTGTTCGCGGTAGCGATGGTGGCGGCGCTGTTCGTGTGCCGGCAGCTGCTCCTGGTTCGCCCGATCATCCCGACGCTGCTTTTGCTGGCCGTTTTCTTTCGACAGCTGGAATCGTTTCGCCGCCGGGGCGATGTCCGATCGCTGCTCTGGCTGCCGCTGTTGCAGATCGTCTGGTCGAACCTTCAGGGGTTGGCTGCCCTGGGACCGGGGCTGGTGGCGGCGTTCGCCGGCGGCGCCTTGCTGTGCCACCCACGAAAACGCGACGACGACGCGGTCGTCGCCCGGCAGCAGCGCTGGCTGCTGGCCTGTCTGGCGGGCTGTCTGCTGGCCTGCCTGCTGACGCCATACGGGCTGGGTGCGCCGCGGCTGGCCTGGCAGCTCTTGCTGCGTCTGGTTCCGGGCGCCGCCAACGTCTATTCGTCCAACATCGCCGAGAATGTTCCGCCCTGGTCCTTGGGTTCGGCCGCGCGCGAACAGTTCTGGCACCTGCGGTGGTTCCTGGCGTTTCTTGCCATCAGCTTCGTCGCCGGCCGGCGCCGTCTGGTGGCCAGTCACTGTTTCATCGCCGTGGCTCTGGTGGCCCTGGCCATCATCGCCAACCGAAACATCTTGCTGCTCTACTGGTTGGGGACGCCGATCGCCGCGATCAACTATGCGCGCGGCTGGCGAGCGCTGACGGTCTGGCTGCGCCGCCGCTGGCGCCGGCGATGGCCGATGCTGGTCGCGATGGCGGCGCTGGTGCCGGTGGGCCTGCTGGGGCTGACCATCGCCGCCGCCGCGACCGAACCGACCATCACCCAGCCGGCCCCCTGGCGCGCGCCTGCCCACAGCGCCGATATCATCGAGCGTCGGGGCGGCTCCGGAACCATATTCGCCACGGATAACTACGGTGGTTATCTGATCTGGCGGCTTTATCCGCGCTTTCGACCGTACATGGACACGCGCCTGGTTCTGCGTTCGGCCGACGAATTCGCCGAGTATCTGGCCCTGGCCGACGATCCGGAGACGTTCGACGCCTGGGAGCAACGCTTCCCCTTCGACTATGTCCTGTTGCCGACCGCCTATCCCGATCGCTACCTCGGCCTCGTCGTGCACCTGTATCAAGGCACGACGTGGGATTTGATCTTCACCGACGGCACCGAGACGCTGTTCGCCCGCGCGTCCGCGGTGAACGAATCCTGGGATCTCAAGCGGCGCGCCACGACGGACCGGATCCTCGACCAGCTGGTAGCGCGATTCGCAGGCGATCCTCGTTTGCACCAGGCGGCGCGCTTGCAGCTGGCCGTCCTGGAACTGGCCGTCGGCAGCAGCGAAGAGGCAGAGCGGGTCGTGACAGGCCTGCAAACAACCGACGCCGACCTCATCCGCGCGCGCTGCCGCTTGGCCTCGGGAGACACCGCCGGCGCCCAGACCATCGCCCAGAGCCTGCTGAGCAGCAATCCAGACGACGGACGCTCCCTGGATATCTTGGCCCTGCTGGCAATTCAGCGCGGCGACCTCCGCGAGGCAACCGCCTTTCTCCGTCGCGCGCTGGCCATCGATCCCGACGACGGCGACGCGCTGAGGATGCTGCTGGACCTGGAACGATCAGCGGCCGGGGCGCGCTGACACCCGCCGGAGCCACCCTTGAGTGGGCCTTCTAGCTACTTGGCCCAGGGAATCCATTCCGGTTTGTTTTTCAGAATATCCAAGGCGCTCAGAACCCAGTTCTGATGCGAGTCGAGCTGGAAATGGTGATCGTCGACGAGATGAATGCAGTTGGTGGTCGGCACCAGGGCGGAATTTGCGACGACCGTTGGCACCATGTGGATGTACGGGATGATCGCCGTGCCGAACGAACCGGTCGGTCTCAGGTCTTCCCCCGCCGAGTTGTTTGCCGCCATCTCGTAGTCGGTCAGCAAAAGAGGCAAATTCGGCTGACCGATGTCCTTCCGAATCTGCGTCACGATGGTGTTAATGCAGGAAGGATACTTGGCGTAATTTCCCGGATCGTGACGCTCGGTAATTCCGAGCATCACGAAGATTCCGCCAAAGGTGACCTTGTCCTTCAGCGCTATCGCTGCCGTCGTGGCGGCCTTGTAAAATGAGGTACCGGGAAGGTAGTTACCGCAGTAGGCGGCGTTCTGGCCGAAGCCCAATGAGACAAAGTAGTAACCGGGCCACGCCTTGGCCGCTTCCTTGACCAACATCGTGCCCGGACCGCCGGTGGGCGGGTTGCTCGAGAGGCTGGTGGTATCGCCGGCGGTGAAAGGCTCTAGCGCCGGCTGATAACCCATGTGGGCGCCGGAGGCGTGATACATCCAGGCGCGCTTGTCGACGTCGGAGGTGGTCGTCATGAAGTTCTCGGGCCGCAACGTCGACGGGGTTTGTCCGCGACCAGCCATGTTGGAGTGACCAAAGTGGATGAAGGCGATCACTTTTTCTTTGGGGACCATCGTGCCGCCGAGGTCGACCATGATTCCAGAGGGGGCACCACCAGCGCCTGAGCCACCACTGCCGGAGCCACCGACGCCCGCGCCACCGGTACCCGTCATGCCGCCACCATCACCCGACCGACCGCCGGTTCCTGTCGATCCGGCGTCAGGCGTGACGGTCGAGCCTCCGCTCCCGGTGGTATTCTGGATGCCTCCGGTTCCTCCGCCGGAGGCGCCGCCGCTGCCAGTCTGACTTGGGCCTGGCTCACTATTGAGGGTATGGATCTCGACCCCACAAGAGCTGCCCAGTACCAGGGCGGAAACCGTCAGCAGCATTGTTCCGACGGGTTTGACTCTGCGCATATCTCTTGCCTCCGGCTGAAAAAAGGACTGACCAAACGTCAGAGTTCGACGCGATAACTACTTGGTTCGTTCCTCCACCCCGGGCGATTCCTCCGGGCCTCCCCATGCTTACATCACGGAAGGGCCCACCTCAGAACGATGTTCGCAGACTTCTGCGTCGTATCGACGCAAGACATTGCAGCCTTCAGGGTTGTCCGGCGGCAACACCACGTAACACATCAGATTCGGGAGAGACACCAATCCACGCACCCACCCCACCTGCCCGAAACTGCTTGTCTCTAAACCTACCATACCTCGACAATATCAATTCAGCTTTGCAGCTTTTCAACGCACCTTTTCAAACGGTAACGGATGATTCGTGACGATACCTTCATCAGCGTAGGGACTTTGCGTGAGGCCAGGCCTGGCAATCGGACGGTCGAGGGCTCTTAGAACGGCGAGACCGAAACCCCCAACGCCACCACCCAGGGGAGCATCGAATATTTTCCCGTGAAGCTGGTGCCGAATGGAAGCTGGCCCCAGACAATCAGCGCAACCAGATCGCTCGACCACTCGATTGATGCGCTGGGTGCCAGGGTGAACAGCGGCGTCAACTGGGTTTCCGTCCGGTCCTTGTCGTGTGAGGCGAATCCGGTGGCGGTCAGACCCATGGCCGGAACGAAAGGCCCGGCGAAGTAGCCAACGTGGGCATAGGCGCTGGCGTTCGGCGCCCGATAGCTCTTCAGGTCGTTTGTGCCGCCGCGATAGCCAGCCGAGCCGCCGACAACAAATAATCCCCAGATCTCGTCGAAGG
>JAXDMH010000629.1:0-4516 GCA_034666225.1 Myxococcales bacterium | reverse complement strand
CCATTCGAGTGTTCCGATCAATGCAGTCACCAACAACCAGCGCCCGGCGCTGGCTCTGTCGCAAGGGGTCGTCTACGTCAGCTGGTCGTCCTTCTGCGACACCAACCCCTTCAACGGGTGGATCGCTGGATTCAACGCCACGACGCTGGCCAAGGTGGGCGCCTTCAACACCACGCCCACCGGCTCCATGGCCGGCATCTGGATGGGGGCGGCCGCGCCGGTCATTGACCCGGCGGGCAGCGTCTATGTTTCGACCGGCAACGGCACCTTCGATGGCACCACCAACTTTGGCGAGTCGGTGCTGAAGTTGACGCCCAGTTCGCTGGCGCGGCAGTCCTTCTTCACGCCGTCGAACTGGGCCACGCTGAACAGCGTCGACAACGACCTGGGTTCGTCGGGGCCGATCATCCTGCCGGGGCTGAATTCGATCGTCAGCGGCAGCAAGGAAGGAAAGATCTACCTGATGAACACCGCCAACCTGGGCGGGACCGGTGACGGGGCGATCCCCCAGGTCTTCCAGGCCGTCGACACCACGGTGGTCAATTCCACCCACCACATTCACAACAGTCCGGTGGCCTGGCAAAGCCCGGCCGGCCTCAACCTTTATATATGGGGCGAGAACGACTTCTTGCGCGCCTATCGTTTCAACACCGGCACGCAGAAGTTCAACACGCCGGCCTTCGCCGTCGGGTCGGCGCTGCCGCCGCTGGGGATGCCGGGCGGCATGATGGCCATCTCGGCCAATGGTTCGTCGGCGGGCAGCGCGATCGTCTGGGCCACCACGCCCAAGACGGGCGACGCCAACCACATGGTGGTGCCGGGCATCTTGCGCGCCTTCAACGCCGAGACCCTGGCTCTGCTGTGGGACAGCAACAGCAGCGCCGACGACACGATGAGCTTTTCCAAGTTCAACCCGCCGGTGGTGGCGAACGGCAAGGTCTACGTCGCTTCATTTTCGAATCGGGTGTCGGTGTACGGGCCGCGCATGGCGCCGCCGTCGACGCCGTTCAGCGGCACGCCGATCAACCTGCCCGGCACGATCGAGGCGGAGAACTTCGACAACGGCGGCGAGGGCGTCGCCTATCACGATGCGGACACTGGCAACACCGGCGGGGCCTATCGGATGACCGACGTGGATCTGCAGACCGCCAGCGAAGGCAACGTCAACGTGGGCTGGATCGTCGCCGGGGAATGGCTGAAGTACACGGTCAACGTGGCCACGGCCGGCACGTACGACCTGTCCTGCCGGGTGGCCTCGCAGCCGGGCGGCGGCTCGCTGCGGGTCGAGGTCGACGGCGTCGACGCGACCGGGACCATCGCCGTCGGCGCCACGGGCGGGTGGGCGAACTGGGCCACCGTCACCAAGACCGGCGTCAACCTGCCCGCGGGAAGGCACGTCCTGCGCGTCTTCTTTCCGGCGGCCGGGATGAACCTGAACAGCCTGACCTTCGCGAGTGGCGGCGGCGGTGGCGGTGGCGGCGGTTCGACGCCGTTCACCGGCACGCCGGTGTCGCTGCCGGGCACCATCGAGGCGGAGAACTTCGACAACGGCGGCGAGGGCGTCGCCTATCACGATACCGACGCCGGCAACACCGGCGGGGCTGATCGGACGACGGACGTGGACATCCAGACGGCGTCGGAGGGGGCGTTCAACGTCGGTTGGATCGCGGTCAACGAATGGTTGAAATATTCGGTGAACGTCACCGCGGGACGGGCCTATACGTTGAATGCGCGCATCGCCTCGCAGGCGGGCGGCGGCGCCTTTCGGGTCGAGGTCGACGGCGTCGACGTCACGGGGTCGATCGCGGTCCAGTCCACGGGCAGCTGGACAACCTGGGCCAACGTCACCAAGACCGGGGTCAACCTGCCGGCTGGCAATCACGTGCTGCGCGTGTTCTTCACCGGCGCCGGGATGAACCTGAACAGCCTGACCTTCCAGTAGGCGCACGTCCGACCCGGTCCCGTCGTTTCCCTGAACCGCCCGGCGCCTGCCGGGCCGGGGGGACCAACGTCCAAATAGCAGTTGGAATGTGGCGGGCGGTGATCGAGTATCTCCCCACCACCATGACAAAACGCGTGTTCAATTTTTCGGCCGGTCCCGCCATGCTGCCCCTCGAGGTGCTGGAGGCCTCGGCGAAGGCTCTCGTCGATTACCAGGGAAAAGGCTTCGGCATCGCCGAGGTCAGCCACCGCGGCAAGGAGTTCGACGGTGTGCTGGATGAGGCGCTGGCCCTGGTGAAAAAGCTGCTGTCGGTCCCCGACACCCACGACATCCTGTTCTTGCAGGGTGGGGCGACGCAGCTGTTCGCCACCATCCCCATGAATTTTCTGAACGGCCCGGCCGATTACGTGGTGGGTGGCGAATGGTCGAAGAAGGCCGTCGACATGGCCAAGCCGATCGCCGGCGACAAGCTGCGCGTGATCGCCACCAGCGAGTCCACGTCATTCGATCGGCCGCCCGCGGGGTGGACCGCCGATCCGGCCGCCGCCTACCTGCACGTTTGTTCCAACGAGACGGTTCACGGGCATCGCCTGGCCGAATGGCCCCAGCACCCGAACCTGGTGGTTGATTCCAGCAGCGAGATGATGTCGCGGCCGCACCCCATCGCGCGCACCGCGCTGGTCTACGCCGGGGCGCAGAAGAATCTGGGCGCGTCGGGCACGGTGCTGGTCATCGTGCGCAAGGATCTCTACGACCGGATTCCCAAGAATCTGTCGAAGATCTTCAGCCTCAAGGCCCACGCCGAGGCGAAGAGCTGCCTGAACACGCCGCCCACCTTCGGCATCTACATGCTGCTGGAGACCTTCCGCTGGATGGAACGCCAGGGGGGCCTGACCGCACTGGAGAAGGTGAACGCGGCCAAGGCCAAGGTCATCTATGACGCCATCGACGAATCGGGCGGTTTTTACAGCGGCACGGTGGCGGACAAGGCGGCGCGCAGCCACATGAACGTCACCTACCGTCTGCCCGACGAAGACCTGACCGAGAAGTTCCTGAAGGAGGCCTCCGGCAAGGGCCTGGTGGCGTTGAAGGGATACCGCACGGTGGGCGGCGTCCGCGCCTCGATCTACAACGCCATGCCGCTGGAAGGTTGCCAGCTATTGGCTGACACGATGAAGACGTTCGCGAAGGCGAACGGCTAACCTGCGCTCGCTGGATCGCTCGCTGCGCTCGCTGCGCGGAAGGGGGCTGCTGCCCCCTCCCGCGGGCCCTCCCCGCGCTTCTCGCAAGGTGAGCCGGCCGGGCAGAGCCCGGCCTCCTGGACGAGAATACTGACGCTCAATAAGTGGGTGAGCGCAACGTAGCTTTGCTGCGCGGAGCGAAGGCAGATCCTTGGCGACGAACTCAGTACAGCAACGCAATGCAAGTCCACACGGGCTGTGTGGGGATTCTCTCGGTGCAACGGCAGCTGACGATCGGCGTGATATAGCCGGTGCATTCCAGGCCGACCGGGGTGCACGGGGATTCGGGGGCCGCCGTTTGGGGACAGACGCCGGCGGCGCTGTCCGGTGTCGGGTGGACGTCGATGGGGCCGCTGGTGTCTTGCGGGCTGAACTGCAGGTCCTGCGCGCCGTCGCTGGCGGCAGCGTCGGCTTCTCCACCGGGGGCGCCGCTGCCGCTGGCCCCGCCGCTGCCGTTCTGGGTGGCGGGCAGAGGCGACGATTCGCTGCACCCCAGGAGCGCGACGCACAGGATTCCCAGACCCGCCAGCGGTGTCAGTCGCGCCATGGTCATTGTCATATCTTTGGACGGTTAGAGCGCTCAGGCTCGCCCGATCATCACGAAAAAACTTAACAGCACGGCCCTGGTGGGATCGGCTCGACGAATCGTAGAGCGAGAATCTACGTTTCGTTGACGATCGAACCCTCCCGTCGTCAGCCGCGCGGACCTTCGCGGTCTTGTCGTGGCACGTCGGCTGCAATTCCCCCTTCGGGAAAGGAGCCGACTGAACATGTGCAATTCATCGAAAGTCCGAGGAGTCCGAGGGGTTCTGGTTTCGCTGACGATGTTGGGGATGACGGGGATGATGGGGGCGTGCGACGACCTGTCGCCGCCGGTCACCAGGAGCAAGACGACGCCGCCCGTGGCGCCGGTCAAGAACGAGGTGCCGCCCACACCGTCTGCGCCGCCTTCGCCGCCCGAGGCAATGCTTCCCAAGCTGACGCCGCCGACGGAGGTGATCAAGGTTGCGCCGCCCGATTCAAAAAAGGACGGCGACGAAGAGTCACTGCCGAACGATCCTCTGGAAGGGGCGCGCAAGTTGCTGGCGGTCGGTGAGAACAGCAAGGCGCTGAAGCTGGCCAAGAGCGCCGTCGGCAAGCAGCCCAAGCGCTCGGCCGCCTGGAACACGCTGGGGCGGGCCGAGCTGCAGGTTGGTCATCGAGAGGAGGCGCTGGAGGCGTTCGAAAAAGCGGTCGAGTTGAACCCGCGCAATGGTTATGCGCACAACAACTTTGGGTTGGCGCTGATCTACGACAAGCGGTTTGACGACGCGGTGGAGGAGCTGGAGCAGGC
>JAXDMH010000628.1:0-6321 GCA_034666225.1 Myxococcales bacterium | reverse complement strand
CCTGGTCGGCCCAGAGCGGCGCTTTGCCGAACCGAGCGCCAGGGACGCCGTGCTCACCCGCGCCTGGGTGCGCGCGCTGCCGGCCCCTTTCGGCGGAGCGCTGAACGCCACCACCGTCGCCTGGCTGGAATCCGCGCTGGTCGATCAAAGTCCCGACCTGCTGGCGCTGGCCATGCAGTACGTCGAAGGAGCGCCGCCCATCTTCGACGACCAGCACCTGCAGATCGCCGGCGACGCCGACTATGGTCCGCTTGCCGACGGTGGGACGCGCAAGGAGGGCGCCGATTTCAATGACTATCTGGGAGCGTCGTGGTCGTTCCCCGATGGCAGCATCCGACGGCCGCACCGCCTTTTGTTGCGCAGCCTGGACTGCTCCGGCTTTATCCGCATGCTGTGGGGTTACCGCAGCGGCCTGCCTCTGGCCCGCGGCGCGGTCAGCGACGGGCGGGCGATTCCCCGCCGGGCGGTGCAGATGGCGGCGTCGGCGCCCGGTGTGGTGATCGCGACGGGCGCAGGCGCCGCGTTTGATCGCCTGCAGCCGGGCGACCTGGTGCTTTTCGACGCCGACCCACTGGACGGGCCCGCCATCGACCATGTGGGAATGTTCCTGGACAAGGACCAAGGCGGACACCTTCGTTTCATCTCAAGCCGAAAAGGCGCCAATGGGCCCACCTTGGGCGACACCCGGGGCGCTTCCATCCTGGATGGAGGCGGCCTTTACGCGCGGTCGTTTCGCCTGGCCCGCCGCCTGTGACGCCACCACCGCTGTCAGCGAAGCGTCGATCGAACGCCTGTCGGGTGAACGCCTTGTCGGGAATGCGCCGACAAGCCTGCTCCTGATTCGCGGTTTCCCGACGGTGAGGGCGCGCCTTCCGACGGGGAAATGCGTTACCCTACCGGAGAGCGGACCATGCTCAAACGTGCACAGTGGTTCGACCTCGCGCGCCAGCTTGATTGGAAGTTCAGCTACGTCGACGAGGTGGATGTTTTTCCCGTGGAGACAGCAGGCCAGCCCTGGCTGCCGCGCGAAGAATGGGCGGGATGGGACGAACCGTTTCGGACCACGTACACCGAGTACGTCAACACCCAGCATGAAAAAGAAGCGGCGCTGGCGGCCGTGCAGGAGTCGGCGGGCAGGCGGGAGGACTTCGCCAAGCTGCCGCGCGAGTGGCTGAGCGCGGTCAAGCTCCACACCGCGACGCTGCCCCTGGCCGAGTTCGCGGCCGTCGTTGGAAACCTGCGCGCCGCCCGTTTCGGACGCACCAGCGCCTGGCGCACCACCGCGCTGTTCGGGGCCCTGGATGAATTCCGCCACACGCAGATTCCGTTGCTGCTGATGCAGGATCTCGTGGCGCAGGATCCGCAGTTCGACTGGACCCACCGGCTCTATCACTCGAACAACTGGGTCGCCATCGCCGCCCGACACCTGGTCGACGAACTTCTGTACGGCGCCAGCGCCATCGAGTTCGCGGTCGCCACCAACTTTGTCTTCGAGACCGGGTTCACCAACCTTCAATTCGTCGGCCTGTCGGCGCTGGCGCGGCAGGTGGGCGATCGAATGTTCGAAAAGATGCTGGGCAGCATCCAGAGCGACGAGGCCCGCCATGCCCAGATCGGCGAGCCGGTCCTGCGCACGCTGGTGAAGCACGATCGCGATTACGCCCAGTACCTGGTGGACAAATGGTTCTGGCGCAGCTGGCTGCTGTTCGCGGTGGTCACCGGGTTCGCCATGGATTACCTGACGCCGCTGCGCCACCGCACGTCGTCGTTCAAGGACTTCGTGAAGGAATGGGTTGTCGATCAATACCTGCGCATGCTGGAAGACGTCGGTCTTACCCGGCCCTGGTACTGGCCGATGTTCGAGGAGGCGCTGAACAACTATCACCACCTGGTCTATGCCAGCGCGTACACCTATCGGGCGTCGGTGTGGTTCGATCTGGTGGTCCCCGGTCCCGACGAACGGCGCTGGCTGCGGCAGCAGTATCCCGATTCGTGGGACGCCATCGATCCGATCTGGGAACGCATCGGGGCGCGCTGGAAGGTCACCGATCCCGACAACGATTTCGGCGTGCATGGAACGGCCATCATCGGCTTTTGCAACCTTTGCCAGCTGGTGCTGTGCAACGGCACGCCTCACAAGAACGGCGCCACCACGCTGCAAAAGGACGGACAGAAGTACATCTTCTGCTCCGAGCCCTGTCGCTGGATCTTCGAACAAGAGCAGAGCCGTTACGCCGGCCACAAGGACGTGGTCAAGCGCGTCCTGGCCGGCGAGGCGCCGGCCAACCTGGTGGCGATGCTGCGCGGCTATTTCGGCCTGTCATTTGAAGACTGGGGCAAGGACGCCTGCGGGGGCAAATACCCCTGGGCGACCAGGACAAGATGATCCCGCTTTACGGGTTTCTGGAGGGCGATTCGTTGGGGCTTTTGATCCTGGCCCGCGAGGACGACACGCTGGCGCGCCTGGCAGAGCGGCTGCAGTCCGCCGCCGAGCTGCGGGTGGCGCCGCTGAAGATGCCGTGCGTGGTGGTGGCCGGGCGGACGCTGGACCCTGAAATGACGGTGGCCGCCGCCGGTCTGACCCCTCTCGACAAGTTCGAAGTGCGCGGGGACGATCGCTGATGCTGCGGCGGGTGGCGGCGCTGCAGGAGCTGCGGCCTGGTGAAATGAAGGGCCTCTTCGTCGATGGCAAGCCGATCGTGGTCCTGAACGTTGGCGGTGAGGTCTGCGCCTATGCCGATCGCTGCGCCCACAAGGGTGTTCCGCTGAGCACCGGCCGGCTGATCGACGACACGCTGCTCTGCGACGTTCACTACTGGCTGTACGATGCGCGAACCGGGTGCGGCATCAACCCGGACGGGGTGGCCCTGCGCAAGTATCCGGTGGCCGTGCAGGAGGAGGCCATCTGGATCGACGTCGATAGCGGCGGGCTAGACGAAGAGGACGACGACCGATGACGAACAGCGATCCCA
Source organism: Myxococcales bacterium (assembly GCA_034666225.1). GTDB lineage: Bacteria > Myxococcota_A > Polyangia > Fen-1088 > Fen-1088 > DATKEU01. Next base: position 3,349 of record JAXDMH010000628.1, on the reverse strand, counting down.
GCGATCGGCAAGGCGTCGGTCCGGTGCTGCAAGCGGGGCCCGTCGCCGACGCCATCATCAACGCCATCCGGCGCGACAATCGCGACGTCAGCGTCATCGATCGCGGCGCTTATCTGCGGGTGCTTTGCCCCGACAACTGCGTGGTCCGCCGAACCACCATCGAAGACAATCTGCGCCGGCCATTCGTGCTGCCCGGCGATCTGGAACAGGTGATGTCGTCGTTCAAGGGACATTTTCACGTCGACGAGGACCAGGCCCGCTGGGAGTTGACCGCTGCGCCTTTCAGCAAAGGAGAGCCCTGATGGCGCGGCCTTTGAAGACCTACTCTCACCTGGCGGACCTGCCGCGCAAGCCGTCGCGTTACGACGTCGCCACGACGGCGCTGCACTATCGGGTCAGCCATCCGTCGTTCGAGGTCGACGTCCCGATCGCCGCCTGGTACCGCCAGCATCAGCAGGGCTCGCTGCTGCAATCGGCGCAGTGGGAGACCTTTGTTGATCCGCGGCAGACCGATTACACCGCGTATGTCCGCCTGCAACAGGGACAGGAGGCGCACGTGGACGGGGTCCTGCGCTCGATCGAAGAATCGAATTACGATCGCGATCTGCCGGCCGCGGCCCACGCTCTGACCGAACGCCTGCTGACGCCGCTGCGGTATCCGTTTCACGGCTTGCAGATGGTGGCCGCCTACGTCGGACAGATGGCGCCCGCCAGCCGCATCACCATCGCGGCGCTGCTGCAGGCGGCCGATGAATCGCGCCGCATCCAGCGCGTCGCCTATCGCATGGCCCAGATCCGATTGGTGCGCCCGTCCTTCGGCGATCACAGCCTGCAGGCATGGCAGGAGGACCCGGTGTGGCAGCCGCTGCGCGAGCTGGTGGAACGACTGCTGGTCACGTTTGATTGGGGGGAAGCGTTCGTCGCCCTCAATGTCTGTGTCAAACCGCTGCTGGACGATCTGTTCTTGGCGCAGTTGCCGCTGGCCGCCAGACGGCGCGAAGACTATCTGCTGTCCCAGATCTTCTCGTCGCTGAGCCGGGACTGCGACTGGCATCAGCAATGGACCGCCGCCTTGATGGCGGTGGCGCTGCCAGCGACCACAACCGAGGAGGATCGCCCGGACGGGGATCCCCGCGCGGGAAACCGCCCGGCGGTGGAAAATTGGGTATCCGTGTGGTGGCCGCGGGCAGTGCGCGCCGCCGAGGCTTTTCGCGCCGCCCTGGGCGAGAGCGGTGGCGGCATGATCGACGCCAGCAAGGGGCGGGCCCTGGCCTTCATCGATCGGTTGACGCTGAGGCGGCCATCGTGAATCAGGCGGCCGTCCCCTCTGACCTGGCTCAGCAGATGGTGACCGCCAGCCATGACGGCCTGGCCGCCTTCGACTCAGATCTGCGGTGCCGCTACTGGAATCCGGCCCTGGAGCGCCTTCTGGGGCGCAGCGCCGCCCATGCGGTGGGCAGACCGGTCGATTCCGTCTTGCCGTTTGCCGCCGAGCCGCCAGAGCTGGGGGCCATTCGCCGCGCCCTGGCCGGTGAAGAGATCGCCCCCCACGATCAGCCGTTCTTCGTGGCCGCGGAGAATCGTCGCGGCTTTTGCCAGGCTGGCTACGCCCCCTGGCGCGCCGACAACGGCGAGATCATCGGCGTCATCGCCGTCATCCGCGACATCACCGAACGCAAAGAGGTCGAGCTGCGCGCCGCCGAGAGCGAGTCGCGGTTCCAGATCATGGCCGACGCCGCGCCGGTCATGCTGTGGATGTCGGAGACCAACGCGCTGTGCACGTTCTTCAATCAAACCTGGCTGTCCTTCACCGGGCGATCGGTGGAACAGGAATGGGGGGTCGGTTGGGCGGAAGGTGTGCACTTCGAAGACTTTCAAGACTGCGTCGACACCTATATGGCCGCCTTTCGACAGCGACAGCCGTTCGAGATGGAATACCGCCTGCGTCGCGGCGACGGCGAGTACCGCTGGATTCTGGATCGGGGGGCGCCCCGTTACGGCAGCGACGGTCAATTCGCCGGCTATATCGGCTCCTGCATCGACATCACCGAGCGCAAGAACCTGGAGTTTCAGCTGCTGTCGTCGGTGCGGGTGAGGGACGAATTTCTCTCCATCGCTTCCCACGAGCTGCGCACGCCGCTGGCGGCGATGCAGCTTCAGGTCCAAAACCTGGACCGCATGGTGCAAAAAAACGGAGCGCAGCATCTGGCCAGCGGACGCATCACCAGCGATCTGGGACGCACCACCGGCCACGTCAAGCGGATGACCCGGCTGGTCGATACGCTGCTGGACATCTCGCACCTGTCCGAGGGACGCCTGTCGGTGGATCGAAGGGAGATCGATCTGGTGCCGGTGGTCCAGGACGTCGTCCGATCGATGCGCGCCGCCGCGACGGCCGTCAATTGCGAAGTACAGATCTCCGTGCCGACGACGCTGGTCTGCACCGGGGATCGCCTGCGCCTGGAGCAGGTCATCACCAACCTCCTGGCCAACGCCATCAAGTTCGGGGCCGGCAAACCGATCGACGTCAGCCTCACCAGCCAAGAGGACGCGGGCGCGGCCCGACTGGCGGTGGTCGACCGCGGCATCGGCATCGCCCGGGAGCAGCAAAAGCGCATCTTCGAACGATTCGAGCGGGGCGTCTCCACCCGTCACTTCGGCGGCTTTGGCCTGGGGCTGTGGATCAGCAAGCAGATCATCGAGGCGCACGGCGGCCACATCACCGTCGAAAGCCGCCCCGGTCAAGGCGCCAGCTTCACCGTCGATCTGCCGCGCCGTCCTTCGTCCCCGTCGCAGGAGACAGCATGAAAGAAGCAGAGCGCCCCTGTCGGGGCATCCTTCTCGTTGAAGACGACGCCGATCTGATGCACATCGAGGCGCAGTTGCTGCGGGACGAAGGTTATCAAGTGACGGCGGCGGCGAACGGACAGGAGGCGCTGGACATCCTGCGCGCCCCCAGCGACCGCCTCCCCTGCCTCATCCTGCTGGACCTGATGATGCCGGTGATGGACGGATGGCAGTTTCGCGCCGAGCAAGTTCGGGATCCGCGCCTGGCGATGATTCCGGTGGTGATCGTGACCGCCGACGGCCGCGCCGCCGAGAAACAGACCCACCTGGACGTCGCGGCGTCGCTGAAAAAACCGTTGACGCTGATGCAGCTCCTCGACACCGTCCAAGCCTACTGCGGTATGCCTTGACGGCGAGCGCTGCGAGCGCTGCGAGCGCTGCGAGCGCCTAGAGTTGGCAGGAAGCGGGAACGAGGAGACGTACGATCCCTCCGGCAAAGTCGGACCGCAGCCCAAGGCCCAGTTGGTGCTCAGGGTGACCGTTACGCGGAAGGGCCTTGGGC
>JAXDMH010000627.1:0-20459 GCA_034666225.1 Myxococcales bacterium | reverse complement strand
CGCCAGGGCAGCTGTGCGTCCGGACTACGTGTGGCAACGCCATGCAGGAAGGGTCCGAGCAGTGCGACGACGGTAACAATGACACCGGCGATCACTGCTCGCCGTTCTGTCGCAACGAACCGATCTGTCCGCCCACTGGTGGCGCCTGCGCCACCGCCTGCGGCGATGGGTTGCTGTTGCAAGTCGACATCGACAACGGTCAAGAATGCGATGACGGCAACACCGTCGACGGCGACGGCTGCTCGAAGACCTGCAAGGTCGAGAAGGGTTACAAGTGTAGCCCCGTCGCCAACGTCTTGAACCCGTTCCGACTGCCCATCGTCCTGCGCGACTTCAAGGGCTTCCCCGAGCAGGGCGGCCACCCCGACTTCGAGAACATCAACCAGGGCGACACCGGGATCGTCCAGAACCTGCTGGGCGCCAACGGCAAGCCGGTTCACGTGGCGGGGCAGACGCCGAGCACCATCAATAACAAGGCGGCCGCCAACGGCATCGACTATTTCGCCAAGTGGTACAAGGACGACCCTCTGAACAAGACGGTGTTGCAGTTCTTGACCTTCACGCAGCTGGCCGGCGGCGCGTTCCAGTACGACAACGACAATTTCTTCCCTCTGGACGGAACGCCCGGAAATCGACTTGGCTGGGGCCTCTACATGAACACCGGGCACAACTTCCACTTCACGTCGGAGGTCCGGTACTGGTTCCAGTACAAGGGTAACGAGCGGCTGGACTTCACCGGCGACGATGACGTCTGGGTGTTCATCAACAAGCAGCTGGCCGTCAACATCGGCGGCGTGCACGGCGCGCTGACCGGCAGCGTGATCCTGAACGCTGCCAACGGTCATGGGGCTGTTTGTGACGAGGTGACGACGGACTGCAACAACCGCCGCGACGTCAACCTGAACCTGGTGAGGGACAGCGTCTACGAGATCGTGGTGTTCCAGGCCGAACGCCACACCAATGCCTCGCACTATCGACTGACGCTGACCAACTTCACCTCGACACGCAGCGACTGCAACACCGACTGTGGCGACGGCATCGTGGCCGGCAGCGAGGTGTGCGATCTGGGCACGGCGATGAACACCGGCATGTACGGTACCTGCAACATGGATTGCACGCTGCCACCCCGCTGCGGTGACACCGTGGTCCAGACCAACGAGCAGTGCGACGACGGCGTGAACCTGTCCAGCTATGGCGGCGCGGCCAAGACCTGCGCGCCCGGCTGCAAGTTCGCTCCCTACTGCGGTGACCGCAACGTCGACGGGGCGTTTGGTGAGGCCTGCGATCAGGGCGTGGACAACGGCAAGGGTTATGGCTTCTGCACCTCCGGGTGCCAGCTGGGCCCGCGCTGTGGCGATGGCGCCATCACCGACAACGAGGAATGCGATGACGGCGCGGCCAACGGCACCTCGCAGAGCGGCTGCATGGCCACCTGCAAGAAGAAGTGCGGCAACGGCGTTCTGGATCCGGCCGAGCAGTGCGACAACGGCAAGGCCATGAACACCGGCGGTTACGGCAAGTGCAACATGGACTGCACCCAGGGCCCGCGCTGCGGCGACGGCATCAAGAACGGCACCGAGCAGTGCGACGACGGCAAGAACGACGGCAGCTATGGAACCTGCGCGCCGATGTGCGTGCTGGGTCCGCGCTGCGGCGACGGCATGGTGCAGACCACCGCGGGCGAGGTCTGTGACCTGGGCGTGATGAACCTGGCCAGCCCGTACGGCAAGGACAAGTGCAACACCCGCTGCAAGCCGGCGCCGTACTGTGGTGACAAGACCGTCGACGTGTCGTTCGGCGAGAAGTGCGACGACGGCGTCAACAGCGGCCAGCCCGGCTCGTGCGCCACCGATTGTTCGGCGGCCATTCCGCTGGCTACCTGCGGCAACGGATCGATCCAGGCGCCGGAACAGTGCGATGACGGCATCAACAACGGCACCGCCGGCAGCAGCTGCGACATCAACTGCAAGAAGAAGTGCGGCAACGGATTCCGCGATCCGGGCGAGCAGTGCGACGACGGCAAGAACACCGGCGCGTACGGCACGTGCAACTCTGACTGCACGCTGGCGCCTTACTGCGGCGACGGCGCCAAGAACGGAACCGAGGCCTGCGATCTGGGAACGGCCAACGAGGCCAATCCCTACGGCGCGAACAAGTGCAGCACCCTGTGCACGCAAGCCCCGTACTGCGGCGACATGCGCATCCAGAGCGAGTTCGGCGAGAAGTGCGACAGCACGCCGGGCTGCAACGGGATCTGCCAGATCGTCGTCATCCCGTAGGCGGTGGCGCTATAGTCGCGGGGATGTCCAATCCCCGCGCGATGTCGCTGTACGACCTGACCGTCAAGACCATCGACCTGAAGCCGCAGTCGCTGGGTGTCTACAAGGGCAAGGTGCTGCTGGTGGTGAACACCGCCTCGGAGTGCGGCAACACGCCCCAGTACGCCGGACTGGAGCGCCTCTACCTGGAATACAAGGGGCGCGGGTTGGTGGTGCTGGGGTTTCCGTCCAACGACTTTGGTGGGCAGGAGCCGGGCAGCGAGGCGCAGATCAAGAAATTCTGCACGGCGAACTACAAGGTGACGTTTCCGATGTTCGCCAAGGTGCGGGTCATCGGCGAAGAGCGCTCCGAGGTCTATCGGTTCCTGACGGCGAACCACATGAAGCCGACCTGGAATTTTGCCAAGTATCTGGTGGGCAAGGATGGCCAGGTGCTGCAGGCCTTCGACGCCAAGGTGCTGCCCGAAGACGAGACGTTGCGGGCGGCCATCGAGGCGGCGCTGAAGCGCTGAGGCGGCGGCGTCAGTCAGCGTCAGCAGCCTTCGTCACCTTCCTCGGCGGCGACGGTGAAGGTGGTCTTGGTCAGGAAGCCGCCGTCCGGGCCCATCACCCGCACTTCGTATTCGCCGGGGTCGACGCGATGGCGCGACCAGGTCCGCCAGCGGCGGTCGTTGCCGACGGGCAGGTAGTGGCGGGCCACCTCGACGCCATTGTGAAGCCAGACGTGCTCGATGAATCCCGCCGGCACGCCCACCAGCGCCGTCCAGACCACCACCGTGTCGCTGGCCACGAAGACGTTGTCGGCGTCGATCGCCTCCAGCTTGCGGTTGATGACCCGGTAACCGGCGGCGATCTCCACGGCCGGTGTGGCGGCGGTGGCGGGCTCGCCGGGGAACGACGTGGAACCGAGCAAGAAAGCCAGACCGGTGCTGAGGAACATGAGGGTCTCCTTGTCTTTGGGTTTCGGCGTCCGACTCGACGCGGACGCTTGTGCACTGCTTTTGCAGTCGTCGTGCCGGACGTCGTGCCGGACGTCGTGACGGTCGAACCCCCACGAATGGCCGGCGATTCCGGGCTTGGTTTCAGCTCGGCCTTGCGGATCTACGAATTGAATATGTGATATGTAGATACCCATGCCGCCTTCACCCGCCGCGGTCACCTGGCTGGCCCGCGTTCGCCACGACCTGGTGAAACGCCTGCTCTGGCCGGCCCGCGACCGGCGCGGGCTGGGTGGCGGCGTTCAATCCGGCGAGCTGACGGCGGCGCTGATCGACGACGACGGAGTCAGCATCAGCGCCGCGGCGTTGTGGGCCGCCCTGCGCAGCGACGCCCCGGACGACCTCGCCCCGGGCGCGCTGGATTCGTTCGGCGTCGCCGTCGCCGCAGCGGTGGCCTGCGCGGCGGCGGACGATCTCGACGGCGTGCTGACGCTGGAAGCGGCCTTCACCGCGCTCTCGGCGGCGGCCGCCACAATGCCCGAGGGGAGGGACCGCTGATGCCTCGAATCCTGGTCATCGATGATCGCGATCAAACCGTGGAGATGTGTCACCGGCAGCTGCCGCAGTTCGATTACGTCACCCGCTGCGAGCGGCGCATCCCCTGTCAGGTCTGCGAGGAGCGCGATCGCGGCTGCCCGCTGAAGTGCGCCCACGACTACGGGGAGGCGGCCGAGGTGCTGGCTCGCCCGCAGGCTTTGCCCGACCTGGTGATTCTCGACCTGCACTTCGCCGTTCCGGAGGCGCGTCTCTTGCCCGAGGACAAATCGTCGCTGCCCACCGAGGCCAAGGCGCGCAAAGGCGCCGTGGAAAAGCTTCGCCGCACGCAGGGGCTGTTGATCCTGGATCGCCTGCGCCAGGATTTTCCGACGGTGCCCGTGGTCATGCTGACCACCACCGGCGCCGAGCTGGGAGCCGAACGGCCCACCGACCCGCTGGTTTATTTCAGCGAAAACGAGGTCGTCGACAGCCGTAGCCTGGCCGCCGAGATCACCCGCGCCCTGATTTTGGGCGAAAGCCAGAAGGAAGGGTCGGTGTTCTGGGGCAAGAGCGCGGCCATGGCCGAGCTGCGCCGGTCCATCGGCGTGCTGGCCCGCTCGCCGCTGCCGGTCTTGATCGAAGGCGAGACCGGGACGGGGAAAAGTTTTCTGGCCGAGCACGCCATCCACCCGCGCTCGGGGGCCAAGGGGCCGCTGGTGGTGACGGATCTGTCGACGATACCGACGGCGCTGCTGCCCGCGCACCTGTTTGGCGCGCGGCGCGGGGCGTACACCGGCGCCGTCGAGGATCACGCGGGCGTCTTCGAGCAGGCGCACGGGGGCACGCTGTTTCTCGACGAGATCGCCAACCTGGATCTGGATCTGCAGCGGCAATTGCTGCTGGCGCTGGAGCGCGGGCAGGTCACCCGTCTGGGCGACACGCGGCCGCGGCCGGCGGCGCCCAAGCTGGTGGCGGCCACCAATCAGGATCTGGCGGCGCTGGTGCGCCAGGGGCGTTTCCGCAGCGATCTGTACATGCGCTTGAACCCGGCCACCCGGCTGCATGTTCCGCCCCTGCGCGAACGACGCGAAGACATCGCCGAGCTGGTGCGCTTCTGCCTGCTGGAGGCGCTGCGCTCCGACGGGCTGCGACCGCTGGTGCGCCAGTACCTGGCTCGTTTTCCTACGCCGGAAGCCTTTCGCGAGGAGGAGAACCTGATTGTGTTCGGCCGTCCCTCGGCGCGGGAGGCGCGGCGCGACGCCATCACGGTGTTCCTCAGCCGGGCGGCGCTGGGTCGCCTGGAATCGCACGACTGGCCGGGCAACGTGCGCGAGCTGCGGCTGTTCGCGGTGAACGCGCTGGTGCACGCCCTGGCCGGGCATCTGGATGCGGCGGCGTTGGCCACGGCGCCCGCCGGGGCGGCCCGCGCGCCGGCCATCCTGGCCCTGGCCGATGGCCTGGTCGATCGCCTGCTGGCCAGCGATCGGGTGCGGGCACGGTCTGGCGTGCGTCCCGCGCGCGCGCCGCGTTCGGGTGATCGGGGGCGGCGCATCGACGTGGAGATCCCCACTGGCACGACCTTCGCTGGGATCTCGGCCGAGGTGGAACGGCAATATCTGCGCGCGGTCTATCACGCCTGCGACGGCGACCTGACCAAGATGGCGGTCGAGCTGCTGGGGCCCAAGGGCGCCGCGCGGCAGGTGCACCTGCGGCTTAACCAGCTGGGGTTGAAGCTGCGTGAGCTGCGCGCGACGACGGCGTCGTCGGACGGGTCCTGATCGTGGTGGTGACGCCCACGGCGACCGCGGCAGGAACGACGGCATTGCTGGCGCTGTGGGCGCTGGCCGCGCCGGACGCGGCCGTGACGCCGGGGCCCGACGCCGCGGCCGCGACTGTGGCTGCCACAGCGACGGCGCCCGCACCCGGGCCCGTTCCTGCGGTCGGGGGCGCCGCGCGCGCCGATCCGGCCGCCGCCCAGCGCGACTGGGAGGCGGGCCTGACCAAGCTGCGCGCCGACGAGGTCGGCGACGCGCTGGAGCTGCTGAAATCCGCCAACGCCAAGGACCCGGACAACGCCGCCATCGCCAACGATCTGGGGTTCGCCCTGATGAAGCTGGGCGCGCGGCGCGAGGCGGAGGCATTTTTTCGGCGGGCGCTGACCCTGGATCCGCGCCGCGCGCTGGCCTACGTCAACCTGGCCGAGCTGGTCGCCGACAGCCCGGAGCGCTGGCAGCGACAGGACGAAATCCTGGCCTTGCTGAAGAAGGGCAGCGCCTTGCTGCGCGACGATCCGCGAGCCCGGACGCTGATCGGTCTGGGGGCGGCGGCGTTCGAGCAGAGGGTGGGGCGTCTGGCCGAGGCGCGGCGGCGGCTGGAGGAGATCGTCGCCCAGAAACCGGCCGCCGGGCTGCGCAAGCGGGCGCTGGATCAACTGGCGGCGGTGGCCGACCAGGAACGGGCGCTGGTGCTGGCCGACTGGCCGGAGCCGCCGCCCAGCGCGCAAACGTCCGCCGGTCTGCGCGAGGTCGATGCGTTGCTGGCCGACGGCAAGGCCGGCGAGGCGCTGACCCGCGCCACGGCGCTGTCGCAGTCGGCGCCCGCCGCGACGGCGGTGCGTTTCGCCCGGGCCCGGGCCCTTGAAGAGTCGGGTCGGTACGATCAAGCGACGCGCGAGCTGACGGTGCTGTTGCAACTGCGCCCGTCGTACGCCGAGGCCTGGCGCCTGCTGGGGATGATCCTCGCTCAACACGGTGGCGTGCTGGAGGCGGATCGCGCTGACCAGGCGCTGCGCCGGGCGCTGGCCCTGGAACCGTCGTGGGACGATCTGCGCGCCCTCCGTCGCCGCGTGGCCGAGCGACGAGCGACCGACAATGGACCGCGGCCGGCGCCGCCGCGCCCGCCGCCGTCGGTCCGGGCCCAGGGACTGTTCGAAGAGGCGCAGCGATCGATGGGCACCGACGCGCCGGAGAGCGCGCGAACGGCGCTGGCGCAGGCGCTGGCCGATTCGCCCGCCTTCGTCGAGGCTGCGGCGTCGTTCTTTTCGCTGACCGGCCAGGTGCCGGCACCGACGGTGCAGGCGCTGTGGGACGACGGGGAGTCACTGATTCGTCTGGCCGGCGAGGCGTTGCGGGCTCGGCCGGAGGAGTCCACGACCGCGCTGGTGCGCCCCTGGCTGGATCGCGCGGTTGCCCTGGGTAGCGCCGAGGCGTTTTTCCAGCGAGCGCTTTTGCGCGCCGACGAGGCTGACAATGCCGGCGCGCTGGCTGACCTGGTCGCCTACGTCGGCGCCGACGTCAACCCGCCCCATCTGGCGGAGGCTCGTGCCCTGCGCCGCAATCTGGAGACGCCGGGAGCCGGCCGCGGCTCGACGGTCGCCCTGGCGCGCGAGCTGCTGCTGTCGGATCGACCGCGTGACGCCGCCCGGGTGCTGGGTGGGCCCTGCCGGGCCGGGCTGGCCGCCGACACGTTGGTTCAACTGGGGCGCATCGAGGAGTACGAGGGGCGGCCGCGCGAGGCGCTGGCCTGTCATCGCCTGGCGCTGGCTGCTGATCCCTCCGCCAGCGGGGGCGGTCGCGACGCCCTGGATCGCATCGCCCGCATCGCGGCGCGCGGCACGCCAGCGGCGGCGCACGCCGTCGACAAGGAGCTGCAGCGCGGGGTCGGGCTGCAGCTTCCTGCGGCGGTCTGGGCCTTGGCGCGCCTGGCCCGCGCCGACGAGCAGTGGGACGAGGCGGTGAGGCTGGGCGACCGATTCCTGTCGTTGGTTTCCCCGGGCGATCCGCTGCGCGCCGAGGCAGCTGTCGCTGTCGACAGCTGGCGGCGCGGCGCCGGTGCGGACCAGGCGGCCCGGGCCACGCTGGTGCGGCGATCGACGGCGGGCGGCATCGCCCTGCTGGTCGTGCTGCTGGGCGCCTTCGCCGTGCGGCGGTTGCGCGGTCGTACCGTCACCGCCGCCTTGATCCAGGTCCCTGACCTTTTTCCCGACGTCGCCGCCGCCGTGGGCGAGATCCGCCACGACATCATCAAACACCGCACCAGCGCCCTGTCGCTGCTGGGCGAATCGGTGACCGCGCGCGAGGAGATCCAGCGCGCGCTGACCGAACCAGTGTCCACGTCAGCGGCGGTCTGCGCCATCTATGAACGGCTGCGGCGGGCAGCGGCGGCCGCCGGCGTCGGGTTGCGTCCGCTGGATCGCGAGCCGATCTTTGGTCCGCTGGTGCGCGCGCTGGCTCGGGCCGAGAGCCTGATCGGTCAGGCCGGCACCGGGAGGGAGATTGCCGCCGTCGACAAAGAGCTGCGCGAGCGACATGGCCCGGCGCTGGCTGGCCTGCTGGCGCTGGCGCCGGCGACGCCGCTTGATCCGGCGCGGCTGGCCGAACTGGTCGACACCTTCACGCCCGACGGGTTGAAGCTGGCCGTTGCGCTGCCGACTGCCGCAGACGTGGAACTGCCGCTGACCGAGCAGGCGCTGCACACCATCCTGTCCAACCTCCTGCGAAACGCCATGGATGCCCTGCGCGGCAGCGCGAACCCGCAGCTGGCGGTCAAGGTCAGGGAGGATCGCGACGCCACCGGCCGGCGGATGATCTCGATGGTGGTCGCCGATTCGGCGCGCGGGATGGTGACGCTGGAGGAGATCGACGGACGCGACGGCCAGCGTGGGCTGGGACTGGTGCGCGATCTGGTGCGGCGCTGGGGCGGTCATCTGGTGGTGCTGTCCGAGGCGCCGCCGCTGGTCAAAGGGATCGGCGCCGTTTTCCCCTTGCCGGCGGCCGGGCACCGGAAACGCGAAGGTCAGGGAGACGTCTCGTGACCGCGCCGCCGGTCTTCCTGGTGGTCGAGGACGGGCGTGAATACACCGACCGTTTCGAACGCCTCCTCGGGCAACAGGGACGCTTCCGTTTCGTGCGGGCTGGGTGTGCGGCCGAGGCGCTGGCCGGCGCGGCGGCCGGGGGCGTGGCCGGGGTGCTGCTGGATCTCGACTTTCGCCGCACGCCGCCCGACCAGCTGATCGACGACGGCGGGAAAAGCGCCGTCGCCGATGCCGACAGCGAACGGCGCCGGCTGGCGGCGGTGCAGGGCATCTTGATCTTGCGGGCCTTGCGTCGCGCCGCCGTGACACTGCCGGCGCTGCTGTTCGCGGACCTCGACGACGGCGGCCAGGTCGGCTATCTGGAAGGCGAGCTGTCGCCCCTGCAGGTGGTCCCCTCCAGCGTGGGCCTGCAGGAGATCGCCGTCCTGCTGGAACGCATCGCCGCCGCAGCTGCCGCCTCCCCGTAACGCCGCGCCTCGCGGGCGCCCCGATGCAATCTGCATATGGACGATACGATTCGTAGACTGCTTGCCTTTGCGATGCCGAGCCCCACCGCCGGCGCGGTGAAAGCCGTGCCCTTGTGCTGGCACATCCGCTGCAACGTCCGGCGCCCAGGAGGCGTCGATGTCAACCATGCGCAGGGGAGCGAGCTGGTTTCTGTTGTTCGGGACGATGATTGCGACGGCGGCGGATCAGCCCCGCGCCCAAGCCGACCGGGAACCGCTCGCCGATGAAGGAGGCGACAGAACGCTGGCCCCGTACTTCTTCGTGGGCGGCGGCGATCCCAGCGTCGATCGCCTGCCGCTGAAGGAGACCTCGGCCGACATTCAGATCGCCGGCGTGGTTGCCCGGGTGCGCGTGCACCAGATCTTCGACAACACCGGCGACAAGCCCATCGAGGCGGTCTACGTCTTCCCCGCCTCGACGCGCGCCGCGGTTCACGGCATGCGCATGAAGATCGGCGTCCGGGTCATCGAGGCCCACATCGATCGAAAAGAAAAAGCCCACGCCGAGTACGAGCAGGCGAAAGCCGACGGCAAACGCGCCGCCCTGCTGGATCAGGAACGGTCGAACGTGTTGACCACGCGCGTGGCCAACGTGATGCCCATGGAACGCATCGAGGTCGAGCTGGATTATTCGGAGCTGCTGGTCCCTCACGACGCTGTCTATGAGCTGGTCTACCCGGGCGTGGTGGGGCCCCGCTATAGCCGCGACGCACACCCGGGCAAGGACGAATGGGTCGCCTCGGCCTATCTGCCCTCCGGCGTGCCCGAGCCCTGTCGCTTTGACGTGCGGGTTCACCTGGAGACCGGCATCCCCATCAAGGAGGTCTCGTCGCCGTCGCACGCCGTCGCCGTGACCCGGCCGTCGCCGTCGGTGGCCGACGTTCGCCTGGCGCAGCCGGGCGGCGGCAATCGCGACTATGTCCTGCGCTATCGCCTGGCCGGCGATCGCATCGAGACCGGCCTGTTGCTGTCCGGCGAGGTCGGCAACGACAAGGCCAAGGAACGCTTCTTCGCCTTGATGATGGAGCCGCCGGCCCGCCCCGACGACGCCGACGTCACCCCGCGCGAGTACGTCTTTCTGGTCGACGTGTCGGGATCGATGAACGGCTTCCCGCTGGATACGACCAAGGTGCTGATGCGCCGCCTGCTGGGCGGCCTGCGCGACACCGACGCCTTCAACGTGGTGCTGTTCTCGGGCGCCTTCCGGGTGATGAGCCCGCAAGGCTCGGTGCCCGCCTCCGCCGACAACGTGCGCACCGCCGCCAACCTTCTGGACCACGAGCGCGGGGGCGGGGGCACTGAATTGATGGGCGGCCTGCGCGCCGCCTACGCCGTCCCGCGAAAGTCGGGCCTGTCGCGCACGGTGGTGGTGGTGACCGACGGGTACGTCGACGTCGAAGAGGAAGCCTTTCGTTTCATCCGCACGCAGCTGTCGTCGGTCAACCTGTTCGCCTTCGGCATTGGCTCGGGCGTCAACCGCGCCCTCATCGAAGGGATGGCCCGCGCTGGATACGGCGAGCCGTTCGTCGTGCTGAAACCCGAAGAAGCCCCCGCCGCCGCCGAACGCTTTCGTATGTACATCGATCGCCCGCTGCTGACGGGGATCTCCGTCGCCTTTCACGGCTTCTCCACCTACGACGTGGCGCCGGCGCAGGTCCCGGATCTCATGGCCCGCCGGCCGCTGGTGGTCTTCGGGAAATATCGCGGCGACGCCTCCGGCCAGATCGAGATCACCGGGCGTGGCGCCCGCGGCTTTTTTCGCCAGGTCATCGAGGTCAACCCCAGGCTGGTGAAGGCCGCCAACGCGCCGCTGCGCGTGCTGTGGGCGCGCACGCAGGTGCAGTGGCTGGAGGATCAGCTGGGCCTGCGGGCATCGGACACCCTGACCGCCGAGCTGGGCGAGCTGGGCGTTCGTTATGACCTGTTAACGGCCGCGACGTCGTTCGTGGCCGTCGACTATCAGGTCGCCAATGCCACCGGGTCGCTGGCCACGGTGGCGCAGCCGCTGCCGCTGCCCGCTGGTGTGTCGAACCACGCCGTGGGCGTGTCGATGTCGCGCTCCGAGATGCCGCCCGGCGATCCGGTGCTGTCGCTGGTGGCCCCCGGCGACGCGCGGCTGGTCACCGCGTACTTCCCCTTCGGCCTGGTCAAGGACCTCACCTACGACGCCTACGTCGAACGCTGGCAGGTGCGGTTCCTGGTGCCCAAGGACGTTCCCGACGGTGAATACCGGGTGCCGGTGGTGATCACCTATCGCGACGGTCATTCGGAGGTGGTCGAGGCCCAGTACCGCATCGACAGCGCCGAACCTGATTTCGACCTGGACGTCGTCGGTGTCGCCGGCGGCGCGGTGGTCACGGTGACGGCGCGCGAACCGCTGCGCGCCGCCACGGTGGCGCTGGTCAGCAACCCGCGGGTCCGCGTCGAGCTGGACGATCAGGGCGGCGGCCTGACCTTCAAGGGGACGCTGTCCTTGCCACCGGGCCGGCACCGCCTGCGCGTGGTGGTGGCGGACGGGGCACGCAACGAAGCGGATTCCGTCGTCACCTGCGAGGTGCGCTGATGTTCGCGGCGGCGGTGATTCCGGTGGCGATGTTGCTGGGCACGACGGCAACGACGGCGGCGCCACAGTCATCGCCGTCGCAATCCCCGCCGCGCGTCTTCACCAACACCAGCGAGGTGACGGCGCTGGCCGCCGTCGCCGGGACGCTATGGGTGGCGACGCGCGGCGGGCTGGAAGAATACGACCTGGCGACGCTGGTGCGGCGTCGCCTGTACACCACGGCCGATGGGCTGGCCGCGAACGAAGTGATGGGTGTGGCCGTGGCGTCGACGGGGCAGGGCGTTGTGGCGCGCACCGAGAAAGCGGACTGCGTACGCCGCGGAGGAGGCTTTGCTTGCTCTTCCGCGGCGCACGCACCGACCTTGGCGGCGACCGCGACGGCGGCGCCGCCCGCGCCCGCGCTGTTTGCCGGCGCGCGCGAGACGGCGCGGTTGACGGTCGCCGGGCGCACGTTCATCGGCACCACCGGGCGGGGCCTGTGGTTGGCCGGCCCGCACCCGACGGCGCTGACCCCCGATGATCAGATCTGCAGCAACCATGTGGTGGCGGTGGCCCGCTTTGGCGGCGACGTCTGGCTGGGCACGTTCGACCAGGGGCTCTGCGCCTTTGACGGACAAGCGTTCCGGCGCGCCCGCGTCCCGTTTCGCATGGTCAACGACATCGTCGCCACTCCGCGCGCGCTGTTCGTCGCCTCGACGCGCGGGCTGTTTCGCAGCACCGACGGCGTGCATTTTCAGAAGGTGGCGGCCCTGGACGGGCGCGGCATCACCGATCTGGCTGTCGGCGGCGAGACACTGTGGGCAGTGTCGCCGGCTGCGCTGTGGCGCATTCCTCTCGGCGCCAGCGGCCGCCTGCGCGGTTACTTCCTTCCCGGCGGTTCACACGCCCTGCAGGCCGTCGATGCCGCCGGCGGCACCGTCTGGATGGCCAGCGAAGATCGCGGCGCCATCCGCTTTCGACACGGCCAGTTCCAGGTCTTCGATCGCGCCGCCGGCCTGCCCACCAGCTGGAGCGTCGACGTGGCCGCCACCGACGACGGCGGCGCGTACGTCGCGACCCTGCGCCACGGCCTGGTCCACCTGGACGCCGACGGGCGCGTGCAACCGGCGACCCAGCTTCCCGATCGCTGGCTGTTACACGTCAGCCGCGACGATCGGGGCGCCCTGTGGGTGGGCACCCAAGGCGGCGCCGCCCGCGTTGATCCCAGGTCACCGACGCCCGCCGCGCCCGCCGTCCCCGTCGATGGCCTCCCCAACCCGTGCGTTCACGCCATCGCCACCATCGGCGACGACACCTGGTTCGCCACAGAAGGCGGAACCGCCGTCTATCGCCGCGCTCAGTTGCCGGTGCCGGTGGGAACAAACGAAAGGTCGTTGGTGACCAGGAGCTTGTCCAGCTTGATGCCGTCCTCGCGGTAGGCGAGCTCCACGACGTGGTTGCCGATGGTCAGCGGCCACAGCTGGTTGGTCTCGCCGTTGGCCGTGTCGTGGACGATCACCCAGCGCCAGGCCGACGTGTTGTCGGTGTTGTCGTTCCACTGCACCCAGGTGCTGCTGCCGTCGACGCGCAACCAGAACGAATCGTCGTCGATGGTGGGGGCGATGACCCGGCCCCAAACACGATAGGCGCCGTTCTGGGCGACGTTGACGTTGTACGTGACGTGCCCGGTGGCCGGGACGGCGCCCGTGCTGTTGTTGCCCGCCGTCACCTGGATGAATGAACCACCCGACGCCAGCGGGTCGCTGCCGACGACCAGGGGCGCGGTGCGCGCGCCGCTCTCCGCCTCGATCCATTTGTAGACGATCCCGGGCGCCGGCTTGGCCTGTTGTTCCTGCATGATCAGAAAGGCGCCCAGCCCGTGAAAATCGTTGGTCGCCTGCGGCCGCGCCAGATAGAAAGCCAGATTCCCCGGACCGGTGGCCACCACGATGTTCGTCAGGTTGGTCATCCCCGAGCCATCCAGCGAGATCCGTCCCAGCGCGCCTTGATATCCGGCGTTGGCCTGCGCCGAGAAGCTGGGGCTGACGTAACCGCGTTCCACGGCGCGCGAGATGACGAACGTGTGCATCGCCGAGCAGCTGGTCTCGGTGAAGTTCCCCGACGTGCTGGCCTTGTCGATGACCTGGAACCAGCGGCCGCTGGCCACGTCTTGATAGGTGGCCAACCCGGCCACCAGGTTCTGCAGGTTGGTCAGGATGGCCGGGCGATCGGGGTTGGCGGGATCGATGGTCTCGAGGAGGTTAATCATGGCCATGCCGTACCAGCCCACGGCGCGGCACCAGATCTCCGGCGATTGATGGGTGGTCGGGTTGGCCCACGACGACGCGCCGGTCTCGTCATACGCGTGCAAGAAAAGCCCGGTCGCCACGCTGCTGCGCAGGCGGTTGGCATAGATGAGCATCTGGCGCGTCACCTCTGTGTCGGTGTACGCGGCGTCGTTGAAGGTGTGGCCGTAACGGGAAAGGCCCGGATTGACCATGAACGCGCCGTCAGCCCACAGCTGTCCGGTCAGCGGCGTCTGGTGGATGAAGGCGCCCGGGCTGCCGTCCTGGGTGGTGCGCGGATAGCTGTTGAGGCGCGTACGAATGCTGGTCGCCGCCGTCTTGTACTTTGCCTGCCCGGTCTCGTTGTACAGATCGATGAGGACGTTCATCCCCTGCATGCTGTCCAAGGTGTTCAACGCCACGTCGATGACCCCCGACGCGTTCACGTGGGCGTCGACCCAGCTTCGCAGGCGGTTGATGTACGTCATGTTGCCGGTGCGCCTCCACACCTGATACTGGCTGTCGAAATAGAGCGTCCGGGTGTAGTCCCAGCCGCCCAGCGACGCCGCCGTCGGAAACCGCGCCATCGTCGAATCGACCAGGGCGGCGCTCCAGTCGACGACGCCGTTGTCGACCGACAACGAATCGACGTTCGGTCCGCCCAGGGCGCCGGTGGCGGTGGCACGAATGACGTTGTCGCCGGCCAGCAGCGCCGCCACCAGCGTCTTTGTCACCCACGTCGTCCAGGCGTTCGTGGTGGGAAAGGACAGCGCCGCCGCCACCACCACGCCGTTGACCCGAATTTCCATGGGTCGGTCGGCGGCCGGCGCGTTGGCGTACCGCCAGCCCAGCGTGGCGTTCACCGCCGCCGGAACGTTGATCGTCCACTCGACGAAGCTGCCCGCCACGGCGTCATAGTTGACGTAGGACGGCCCGGTGAAACCGGCGTTGGTGGTTTCCTTCACGCCCGACCCGATGGTGGCGAATTCCGCCTGGTAGACCACCGTCGACGCGGGGCCAGCCAGGGCAGGCGTTCCTGCCAGCGACAGAGCAGCAACAATCACGGAAGGCGAGAGACGGCGCATGGGTGTGACCTCCAACTCAATGAGCGGCCAGCGCGTCATGATATCGACGTATCGTCCGGCCTGGCACTATGGGAAGTATCGTTCGTCCCGGCACTATGGGAAGCCCATATTGCTTCCGACGGGTGACTATCGTGTGTCAGTCGGCGCCAGCTCGATGAGCGGGATGTCCTCGCGGCGGCGCGGCCCCAGCTTCATGCCGATGGGCGCGCTCAGCAGCGGCCGCTCGATGGGCGATGCCTGCGGCTGCGTCCAGTCCGACACCGGCACAAACGCCAGCTTGCGCGGCTCGCTGCCCGCCTCGCCGATCTCGCGGCCGCGGGTCTTGGGCAGCTCGACGTGCGCGGCGCGCGCGGCCAGCTCGATCATGAACGTCACCGCGTTGTACGAATAGATGGTCTGGTTGGCGGGCAGGCCGGCGGCGCGCGACAGTTCGTCGGTCCAGAAGATGTACGGCGCGATGACGATGTCATAGAGGCGCTTGCGCTGAGCCTCCGGGATGGCCGCCAGCTCACGCAGGCCCACGAATTCGGTCAGCGTGTTTCGATCGCCCCACTCGTGGCGGTGGCGAATGGCCAGGCGGCGCAGCGCTTGCCGGCGATCCAGATCGCCGGCCCGAAAAAACCGGCGCAGCTCGGCCGCATCCAGCTGCTGGTCGCCGTTGCTGTCCATGGCCGCCACCAGCTCGCTCCGCCGCACCACCGGTCCGTCCCCGCCGGCGTTGATGTAACGGAACGTCCGCCCGAACTCGCCCCCTAGGCGATCGGTGGTGAAGATCTCGAAGTGGATCTCCGGTCCCTGCTCGGGCCCGCGGCTGACCGTGCCCACGCTGCCCAGCGTGTCGCCCGCCTCGACCCGCTGATCCAGGGTCACCACCTGTCCCGCCTCCAGCGCCGCCAGCGTCGGGCGCGGACCGTGGGTCACCGCCTGCAGCCAGGGGATGGCCTCGGCCCCCGGCGAATCCAGCGGCGGCAGCGCCAGGTGCGCGATCAGCGAATAGAAGGTGATCGGCTCGCCGTCGACGTCGATGTCGTGCCGGATCAGCACGAACGAACGCGACGAGTTTCCGCTCTGCGCCCGCCGCGCGGCGATGATCCGCCCGCGCGTCGGCGCCCGCACCGGGCTGTCCGGCGCCGCCCGCAGGTGGACGCCCGAGTGCCAGAACCGCCCGGGCGCCGCCGGGAATTGCCCTGTGGCCCGCTCTTCCACATTGAAGAAGGCCGCCCGCCGTGCCGAGATCAGATCCGTCTGCTCGCGCGGGATCTCCGTGAACGATCGGATCTGCACCGGAAATTCGAAACCGTTCAACGCCCGCAGGATGCGCCGCCAGTCCAGCGCCCCGGGATCCCACTTTTGCTTCTGCAGATCGACGTGCAGGTGTCCCAGGATACCGGCGAAGGCCAGCGGATCGGCCAGCGTGTCCATGATCGGCTGCCCGTCGCGCTCGGGAATGATCGGCTTGATGCGCGGAAAGACCCGCAGCAGGGTGCGGGTCAGGGCGACGATGGAATCGTACTGTTCGGGGCGGAATTCATACGCTTCGTGATGCTCGCCGTTGACCACCACGTCGCGGGTGGGGCGGGTGCGGTAATCGGGCGGCAGCTTGGGCCATTCGTTGCGATCAACGCGCCCCCGGTTGCAGATCTCCGCGCCTATCGAGATCGAATTGGCCTCCTCGGCGTGAAAGGCCCGCTCCGACAGATCCAGCGTCTGATAGATGGTGCCGTCGGCGTCGATCATGAAGTGCGCCGACAGCCCGCACCCTTCGCCGCTGGGGCGGGGGCGGTTGTGCATCGACTTGAAGCACGACCGCGAGTTCACGCACCCGTCGAAATGCAGCACGAACTGCGAGATCATGTGCTGAAGCTCGTCCAGAGAACCCTTGGTGAGGCCCTTGCGCGTCCCATAGCGCTTTGAATCGCCGTTGCAGCAGCCGCCGGACTGGTCGATACAGCGAACCTGGTAGGCGTCGAACCCTTGCGGATCGCTCCACAGCACCACCGGCCGCCCCACCTCGAACGGCTGCCCGGCCACGATGATCGAGCTTCCTGGCGACGACGTCGGCTCGCCGGCCATCGCCGGTGGCAGGTCGCTGCCCGTCGGTAACACCACCAAAACGACCAGAACGGTCGAGACCAGCACCAGGCATGCGAGCAATCGGGCCATCAGAGGCGTCTGCATGTTAGCGGGCGGCGCCGCCCCTGGCGACGGCGGGTTTGACCCTCCGCGATCCCGAACCTATGATGAATCGCGCCGACCCGTGTTCGACAAATTAAGAAAATTGTTCGGCGGTGGGTCCGGAGATCCTGATCCCGATCTGTCGTCGCCCGTTACCAAACCGCGCGCCGCCGGTTCGACGGTGCGTCGCCCGGCCCGCCCCCGTCAGGGCCGGAGCGCCTCCGGCAAGCCGACGGCGTCCACGCGCCCGCGGGCCGCGTCCAGCATGGCCGCGGCGGTCGGGCCGCCAGCCCCCGAAACGCCGCCCCCCGCCGAGGTCGCCTGCCCCAACTGCGGCGAACCGATGCTGGCCGGGTGGGGGACCACCTGCGGAAAATGCCGCCCCAACCTGGTGTCGCCCAAGACGATGTTCCTGGCCG
Organism: Myxococcales bacterium; assembly: GCA_034666225.1. GTDB lineage: Bacteria > Myxococcota_A > Polyangia > Fen-1088 > Fen-1088 > DATKEU01. The sequence continues at coordinate 2,880 of JAXDMH010000627.1, read as the reverse complement.
CCGGCCAGGTGGCGCTGCCCGCTCAGGCGCCCGGCGGGATGACCCTGGGCTGGCTGGTGGTGGTGCGCTCTGTCGACGAAAAACAGCGCGGCGCCCTGATCGAACTGGATCAGCAGCGGGTGGTGCTGTCGCGGGCCGGGGCCGGCCCGGCCGGGGCCAGCCGCGTCGTCGAATTCGACGACACCTTCATGTCCAGCGGCCACGCCGTCCTCAGCCGGCCTGACAGCGGCGACCGCACCGACGCCTTCACCATCCGCGACCGGGACAACCCGTCGCCCTCGGTAAACGGCACCTTCGTCAACTCGCACAAGCTGACGCCCGGCGAGGTGGTTCGCCTGGCCGACGGCGACGTGGTCAAACTGGGCGCCACCGAGATGCTGTTCAAGTCCTTGTGGCTGTCCCCCGTCGGCGCGCGCCCATGACGGGGACGATGATGATTCACCGCCGTCGGGCGATCGCGGCGGCGGTGCTGTTGACGATCGCGGTGGCCAGCTCGGCTTTCGCCGCCCCCGCCGTCATCGCCACGCGTCCGATACCGGACGTTGATCCGGCCGACCTGACGTTCTTCGTGGGGGCCATCAGCGACAGCGGCCGATCGCTGAAGGCCTCCAGCCTGGAGCTGATCATCGACGGCGAACGCGCCAGCGAACCGCCCACCATGCAGCCGCTGTCCGAATGGGCCACCACCGCCGCCGAGGCCAGCGCCACCTGGCGCCCGCCCGTGAGCGTGGGGCTGGTTTACCTGTGGGTCACGGGCGTGCCGTCGGGCGTCCTGGACGGCATTCAAGGATTTTTCCAGCGGGTCCCGTCGCGAACCACCGTCTACCCGACGATCTATGGACGCATGCGCCAGGGCCGGGCCCGCCTGACCGCCGCCGACGTCAGCCGCCTGGGGGACGTGGCGTACCTGGAAGGCTATCGCCCCAACATGATCGATGCGATTCGCCTGGAGCTGCCCGATCTGGCGGCCGATCAGGCGTCGCTGAAGATCTTGCTTCTGGTGACCGACGGGCGCGACTTTGCCGATCCCAAGGGGGACGGCCCGGGAGATTTTTCGGTGCTGGGCCGCGACCTGCGCAAGGCCGGGGTCACACCGCTCATCGTGGCCATCCCCGCCCCCGAGGCCGACGCCGCGCAGGCGACGGCCAACCTGCGCGAGCTGCACGACGCCGCCGGCGGATTTCTGCGCTCGCTCGATCAAACCAGCGACATCGAAAACACCCTTGAATCGCTGGGCCAAAGCGTGGCCGATCTGCAGCGGGTGCGCTTCACGACGCCCTTTTCCTGGCGCTTGTTCGGCGGCTCGCACCGCCTGCTGATCCGCCAGACCGCCGCCGGTGGCCAGCGGTTGAACGCCGACATCGGGATGGTCTCGGCCGCGCCCAGCGGGCTGCGCTGGCTGCTGGTGGCGCTGGTGGTGGTGATCGCGGGCGCCGTGGGCGGCGCCGTCGTCATGATGAAGGGCCGGCGTCAACCGGCGGTCGGCCGTACATCGTCGCGCGCGGGGCGCGATGATGCCGACGACGATGACGACAGCGACGGTGACGACGACGCCGACCAGCGCGACCAGCGCGACCAGCGCGACGAAGACGGCGAGGAGATCCTGCAGGCCGCCCACGACCTCATCCGCCGGGGCGCCTCGCCCCGCCGCGCCGTCGAGGAGCTGAGCCGCAGTTTTCCCGAAGCCGTCGGCTCGCTGGTGCAGGTCGATCAAGAGACGCTGCAAGACCCGCGCTTTCCCTATTTTCGCACCCGACCCGGCCGCATGCGCCTGCAAGAGATCCGCGACATCCTGGCCAAGAAATCCGCCGCCGTGCCGACGCTGGCCTCCGGTCTGGCGGCTGTCCTGGCCGAGGCCGTCGAGTCACAGATGCCCGCCGAGCAAGCCGCCGAGATTCTGGCCGCCCGCGTGGGCGCCGACGAATGGACCGCCTTCGCCGGCCTGGATCTCGATCGACTGGCCGAGGCTCTGCGCGCCTCGTCCCGCAGCCACCCGCTGCTGGCGCGTCCCCGCGCGCGCGGCGTCGCCGTGGCCATCCAGGACGCCCTGCGCGCCGGCAGTGGTTCGCGCGGCATCCTGGTCGGCTGGCTGGTGCGCACCGGCGGCCCCGGCCGGCGCGGCGAGACCTTGCGCATCAGCGGCGAAGGTCGCTGTGTAGTCGGCCAGGCTCCCGGCTGCGCCATCCGCATCACCGGCGACGGCACCATCGCCCCCGAACACGCCGTCTTCACCATCGAAGGCAGCGCCTTCGTCATCGCTCCCCTGGGCGGCTCTCTCTCGGTCGAAGGCGCCACAATCCCGGAGCGCCACGTCCTCAGCGACGGCGAAACCATCGGTTTAGGCGCCGGCCTCTTCATCTTCAAATCCGCCAGCGCCGGCAACCTGTCATCAGGAAACGTCGGCCCCCGCTCGGCGCGCCGGGCGCCGGCTATTCCGCGGTCGATCAGCCAGCGCTGAGCTGATCGAATACCCGCGGGGCGATGGTCTTGCGGCGTCCGCCGCCTCCGCGTGGGCGGGTCCTGCCGCTGCAGGGTCCTCCCCAGAAACTTGGCTTGCTGGGGCTGCGTTCGAGATTCTAGAGATCGCGACCCGTGTAACAGAAGCGCAGAGGGACATGGCCCCAGCAAGCCAAGTTTCTGTGGTCCCCCCTTCCGCGTCACCCGCCCACGCTACGTCGGCTAACTCGGGGCCAACGTTCGTGCCCTTCGATCTCAGTCAGTGATCATTCGATAGTCTTCAGCGTATGCACCGAGCGAGCCGACGTAGCGTGGGGGGGTGACGCGGAAGGGGGGACCACAGAAACTTGGCTTGCTGGGGCCATGTCCCTCTGCGCTTCTGATACACGGGTCGCGCTCTCTAGAATCTCGAACGCAGCCCCA